>NZ_BAAAMU010000012.1:0-144134 GCF_039529435.1 Nonomuraea maheshkhaliensis | reverse complement strand
CGGCCTCGGCGCGCTGCCCGGCGACGCGGGGGACCCGCGCGGCTCGGTGGCGGCGTTCATGGGGGCGCTGGGTGACGACGAGCGCCTGAACGACGTGGCACTGCGCTCGGCCGGCCAGGTTCAGCGGGAGCTGGGCGAGCACGCCGAGGCGGTGGAGACGCTGACCCGGCTGCGGGAAGCGGACGGCGACCCCGGCCTGACCCTGATGATCGGCGACTCGCTCGTGGCCTGCGGCCGGGCGGAGGAGGCGCGCGAGCTGCTGACCGAGACGTTTGGCGCGGACGCGACGCTGCACCTGGCCACCTTCCTGCGCGAGCACGGAGACCCCCAGGCGGCGCTGGCGGCCATGAAGGCCGCGCCGCCGCGCGTGAGCGGCGAGTCCCAGCGGCTGCTCGGCGGCCTGCTGGCCGAGACGGGGGACCTGGAGGGGGCGAAGGCGGCGTTCGAGCTGGGGGCGGCCGTCGATCCCGGGTCCGAGCCCGAGACGATGCTGGCCGCCGGCCGCTGCCTGATGGAGACGCCGGAGGCCGACGCCGCGCGCTTCGCGCTGGAGCGGGCCGCGGCGCAGGAGGAGGACCCGTTCCGCGCCGCCGTGGCCGCGTACCTGCTGGGCCGGTGCGACGAGGACGACCTGCCCTGGGTGCTGGCGGCGGAGGGCGACAGGGAGGGCGCGCTGGCGGCGCTGACCACGCGGACCGGGTCCGAGCTGGTGGCGAAGGTGCTGCTCGCGATCCAGGCCGGCGAGGTGGGCGACCTGCGCGGCCCGCTGTCCGAGCTGCCCGTGCAGGACCGGACGGAGGCCCTGCGCGAGCTGCTGGCGCACGCGCTGGAGTCGGACGCCGGCACGGCCGAGCCGATCTTCCGCCTGGTGGCCGAGATGGGCGAGCCCGAGCTCGCGGCCATGGCCGGGATCCGCCTGAGCGAGATCCTGTCGGACGCCGGCGACCAGTGCCGGGCCGAGCTGTCGCTGCTGCCGGCGACCGAGGTCGAGGCGACGGCCGAGTCCGCCTGGCGCTTCCTCGCCACCGTCCGCCGCCGCCGCGGCGACCTCGGCGGCGCGATCGAGGCCGCCCGCGCGGCCCTGCCCGCCACAGCCTCGCTCGTCGCCGAGCTGCTGGAGGAACGCGGCGAGTACGACGAGGCACGGCGCCTGCTGACCGAGGGCGCGGCGGCCGGCGACCTGGACTGCCACCAGAGGCTGCTCGTCCACCTGCTCCAGCGGGAGGACTTCGACGCCGTCGTGGCGCAGGCCGAGCAGGCGGTCGGCACCGGCGACCCCGAGACCGTGGCGCTGGGCTACTGGACCTGGGCCGACGCCCGCAAGGCCATGGGCGACCTGCCGGACGCGGCCCTCCTGTACGTCAGGGGCGTCGAGACCGGATTCCCCGGCATCACGCCGCGCGTCCGGGTGGACCTCGCGCTCACTCTGCGCCAGCTCGGCGACGCCGCCGGGGCCGACCGGGAGGTGCGCCTGGCCGTGGAGTCCGGCGACCCGGGCACCGCGGCGCGAGCCGGCGTCCTGCTGGGCGTCTGGCTGCACGAGGACGGCGACCACCTCGGCGCGGCGCGGGCGTTCGCCGAAGTGGCCACCGGCGGCGACGGTGACTTCGCTCAGACCGCGATGAACAACCTCGACGCGCTCGCCTACCAGGCGTGCCGGCGCGGCGAGCACGCGCTGGCCGTCGAGATGCTGTCGATGACCGGCCCGACGGGCGAACAGGCCGGTGCGCAGCTCAGGGACCAGGCCAGGGAGCTGGGCGACATGTGCGAGGACCCGGCGGCCGTGCGAGCGTACTACGAGCTGGCCGGTTCCGGACCCTTCACCGAGCTGCGGATCGCCGAGCGGCTGGAGGAGCTGGAGCAGACGGACCAGGCCCGCGCCATCTACGAAGGGCTGAAGGACCACGACGACGCCGACGTGCGGTTCGTGGCGGGCGGCAGGCTGCTGTCGCTGCTCGATGAGGAGGGCGACGCCGCGGCCTTCTACGACCTGGCCGAGCGGCAGGCGGGCGACGCCGACAGCCCCGGGCAGGGGGTGTTCGGCAGCCTGTTCGGCATGCTGCAAGGCCGGCAGGGCGACACCGAGGCGGCGCTGCGCACGCTGCGCGCGGCGGCGGAGAGCGGCGAGCCGACCGCGCTGAGCCTCTTCGCGCAGACGCTCGTCGAGACCGGGGAGGTGGAGGAGGGCCGGCAGGTGTACCTGCGGGTGCTCGACGCGGGCGACGCCGACCTCGCCGCGCGGGCGATGGTCGCGCTCGGCCAGACCCACCACGACGAGGACGAGGAACAGGCGCGCGGGTGGTACCTCAGGGCCGTCGAGGAGGGCGAGGGGCACACCGGCGCGGTGGCCGCGATGTACCTGGGCGCGCTGGCCAAGCGAGCACGGGACTTCCCGGAGGCGCTGACCTGGTACCAGCGGGTCATCGACTCGGGCGACTCGGAGTCGGGGATGGCCGCGGCGCACCTGGGCGAGCTGTGCTACTGGCTGGGGGACCGCGACGGGGCGCTGCGGTACTACGAGCTCACGCTGGGGCTGAGCCGGCAGGACGACCTGGTGGCCGAGGCCGCGTACCGGCTCGGCGAGATCCGGTACGAGCGCGGCGACCTCGATCTGGCCCGCCGGCTGCTGACCACGGCCGTCGACACGGGGGATGCCTCCTTCGCTCCTCAGGCCGAGGCGCTGCTGGGCAAACTTGCCGTTAATTAAATGACCAAATAGTCTCATCCAGTCAAACAAATGGGGTGAGACGGATGGCACGAGCGGGAAGGCCGCCGCAGGATCCGGCGCGCCAGGTCGAGCGGGCGCACCGGATCCTCGACGCGGTCGCCGAACTGGTCCTGCGCTGGGGCTACGACAAGACCACGATCGACGACATCGCGCAGCGGGCCGGGGTCGCCAAAGGCACCATCTACCTGCACTGGAAGACCCGCGACGACATCTTCGCGGCGCTGCTGCGGCGCGAGCGGGTCAGCCTGGTCGAGGCGGTCCGCGACCGGGAGCCGGCCACGCTGAGCGAGCTGTTCGGCGAGTTCTCCCGGGCGCTGCTGCGCCGGCCGCTGCTGCACGCGGTGCTGAGCGGCGACTCCGAGGTGCTCGGCAAGCTCACCCGGCAGAAGCGCGAGAATGCGGCGCGGCTGCGGATCGACGGCCCCTTCGAGGCGTACGTGGCCCGGCTGATCGAGCTCGGCGCGGTGCGCGAGCAGCCCGGCCATCACGTGCTGGTGACCACCTCGATCGTGTACGGCTTCCTGTTCCTTCCCGGCGGGTTGCCCGGGGAGCAAGGCGATGAGGGCAGGCCGTCCGGTGATCACATCGCCGACCTGGTGGCCGACACCATCGAGCGGACGATGAGCACGGGCAAGCCACTGGACGCCGCCGCGAAGGCCGTCGCGGACGCCACCCTCGCCTTCCTCGACGCCGCGGCCGAGCTGGCCGGGCGCAGGCTCGCGGCGTCCCTGGGCGCCGAGCCCGCGAGCACAGGGGGGCCGGCGAAGTGAAGACCGTCATCCCTCTCGGCGACGCCGCCGCCGACCTCGCGACCGCGGGCGGCAAGGGTGCCTCCCTGGCCAGGCTGACCAGGGCCGGGCTGCCCGTGCCCGGCGGCTTCCATGTCACGACCGCCGCCTACCGCGCGTTCGTGGCCGGATTCCAGGACGAGATCCTGCGCGCGGCCGCCGCCGACCCCGGCTCCATCCCGGCGCTGTTCGCCGCCCACGAGGTGCCGGGCCCGATCGCCGACGAGATCCTGCGGGCGTACGAGGAGCTCGGCCAGGACGTCCCGGTGGCCGTGCGCTCGTCGGCCACCGCCGAGGACCTGCCGGACATGTCGTTCGCCGGCCAGCAGGACACCTACCTCAACATCCGCGGCGACGCCCTCCTCGACGCGGTCAGGCGCTGCTGGGCCTCCCTGTGGAACCCGCGCGCCATCGCCTACCGCGACACGAACGGCGTGCCGCACGACGACGTGGCCCTGGCCGTGGTGGTGCAGGAGCTGGTCGACGCCGACGCGGCCGGCGTCATGTTCACGGCCGACCCCGTCACCGGCGCCCGCGACGACACCGTGATCAACGCCTCGTGGGGGCTGGGCGAGGCGGTCGTCGGCGGCCAGGTGACGCCCGACACGATCGTGGTGTCCGGCGGCGCGGTCACCTCCTCACGGGTCGGCGACAAACAGGTCATGACCGTACGGACCGAGTCGGGCACCGAGGAGCGGGCGGTCCCCGCCGATCTGCGCGGCGCGGCCGTGCTCGACGACGCCGAGGCCGTGCGGCTGGCCGCGCTCGGCGCGCGCGTCCAGGACTTGTACGGCACCCCCATGGACGTGGAGTGGGTCAGGCGCGACGGCGCGTTCGCCATCGTCCAGGCCCGCCCGATCACCGGCGTCAAGCCCCGGCTTGAGGAGTGGAACGACAGCCTCAAGGGCGACTACCTGTGGACCGGCGGCAACCTGGGCGAGGCCATCCCCGACGTGATGACGCCGATCACCTGGTCGTACGTGCGGCTGTTCATCCACGAGGCCATGTCGGCCGCCTCGATCCCCGGCTTCGACCTGGTGGGCAACATCGGCGGCCGCTTCTACATGAACCTGAGCGTCGTCCACTCCATCGCCGGGGCGCTGGGCATGAGCGGCCGGCTCTCCGCCGTCGAGCAGGTCTTCGGCAAGCTGCCGCCCGGCCTGGAGGTGCCGCGCGTGCCGGCGTCCCGCTGGGAGATCGTCAAACGCGTCCTGCCCATGGCCGTACGCCTGCGGCTCCGGGTGCGGCGCAACCTCAAGGGCATGCGCGCGTTCCTCGACACCTCCCAGCGGCGCTGCGAGGAGCTGCGCGAGCGCGTGGCCCGCACCACGTCCGGCCCCGAGCTGGCCGAGCTGTGGGAACGGGAGATCAGGCCGCACCTGATCACCGCCTGCCGCATGCTGGAGGCGGCCGGCCGCCAGGGCGGCGCCACGCTCGTCTACACCCGCGACCGGCTCTACCGGATGATGGGCGAGGCGGACGCCGAGGCCATGCTCACCGGCGTCAACGCCGAGGGCGAGCTGGCCAGCATGGGCCCGGTCATCGGCCTGTCCAGGCTGGCGCGCGGCGAGATCACCAGGGACGAGTTCGCCCGCGCGTACGGGCATCGCGGCCCCCACGAGTTCGAGGTCTCCGTGCCGAGGCCCGGCGAGGACCCCGGCTGGATCGACGCCCAGCTCGCGGGCCTGCGCGACCTCGGGGCCGACACCCAGGCGCTGCTCGCCAGGCAGCGGGAGGCGCGCGAGGCGGTCTGGGCGCGCTTCGCCCGGCGTCATCCGGGCAAGGAGGCCCGGATGCGGGCCAGGGTGCGGCGCTGGAACGCCGTCGTACGCGATCGGGAGAGCACCCGGTCGGAGACGATACGGGCGTTCTGGGTGCTGCGGGCCTTCACCGTCCGGGCCGGCGAGCTGACCGGGGCCGGCGACGACGTGTTCCACCTCTACCTGGAGGAGCTGCTCGATCTGCTGCGGGGCGACCGGTCCGCGCTGGGGCGGGTGCCGTCGCGGCGGGCCACCCACGAGCGCTACGCCTCCCTGCCGCCCTACCCCGTGCTGATCGTCGGCCACTTCGACCCCGTGCGCTGGGCGACCGACCCGGGACGCCGGGCCGACGTCTACGACGCCCGCGGCCCAGGTGCACCGGTGAGCGACACCGTGACCGGCTTCCCCGGCGCGCCCGGCGTGGTCGAGGGCGTCGCCAGGGTGCTCTCGGGACCCGAGGACGGCGACCGGCTCAAACCGGGCGAGATCCTGGTCACGACGCTGACGAACGTGGGCTGGACCCCGATGTTCCCGCGCGCCGCCGCCGTCGTCACCGACATGGGCGCCCCGCTGTCGCACGCCTCGATCGTGGCCCGCGAACTCGGCATCCCCGCCGTGGTCGGCACCGGCAACGCCACCATGCGGCTGCGCGACGGCGACCGGATCAGGGTGGACGGGGAACGCGGCACGGTCGAGTTGCTGGCGTGAAAAGTTCCCGCCAAGTCGCTCGCGCGGGCCGGGTGGCGTGTGATCCCGTCGAGGACCATGATCGAACAGTGGATGCTCGAAGACGAGCGCGAACTCGAAGCGCGTTGTGCCCGGTTCAGGAACGCCCAGCAGGCGCTGGAGCACAAGGACCGGGAGGAGGCGGTTGAGCGGCCCGGCGAGATGGGGCCCGCGGCGTGACTGGGCCGGCCTGCCCGCCCCGCTGGTAGCGGAGGCCGAGCGCCGGCTGGGCGCCGTACGGGGGTTCGAGCCGCGGCAAGGCGGCTTCTCGTACGGCGTCCTCGGCGTGCTCGCCCTCGACGGCGGGCGGCGCGTGTTCGTCAAGGCGACGCCGGCGGACGCGGATCACGCGGGCGACTACCGGTCGGAGGCGGTGATCAGCGCCGCCCTGCCCGCCGAGGTGCCGACGCCGCGGCTGCTGTTCTCCTGCGAACGGGACGGCTGGGTGCTGCTCTGCTCGGAGGAGGCGCCGGGCCGGGTGCCACACGAGCCCTGGCGGCCCGCGGAGCTCGCGGCGGCGCTCGACCTGCTCACCGCCTGCGCGGCCCCGCTCACCCCCGCTCCCCTGGACGGCCTGCCGACGGTGGCCGAGCGGATGGCGGGCCGCTGCGAACTCTGGCACACCCTCGCCACGGACGGCGGGGCGGCGGGCGGCGGAGACGGGGCTCGGGCCGGGACACCGGGGATCGCCGCTCCCCTGGAGATCGGTGCTTGGGAGCGGGCGCACCTGGATCGGCTGGCGGCGGTCGAGCGCGCCTGGACGTCGCTGGTCACCGGCGACACGCTGCTCCACTTCGACCCGCGCTTCGACAACATCGTCATCGACGCCCACGGCACGGCTCGCTTCGTGGACTGGGGCCGCGCCTGCGTCGGACCGGCCTGGACGGACCTGGTCTGCCTGCTGCTGGAGTCCGACCTCGGCACCCCCGATCCCGAGGAGACCTTCACCGCGCACCCGCTCGGCCGGGCCGCCGACCCCGCGCGGGTGGACGCCCTGCTGGTGGCCCTGGCCGGCTACTGGACGCGTACGGCCGCCCTCCCGGGCCCCGCACACGCCCCGCACCTTCAGCAGCGGCGCGAACACTCCCGGCGAGCCACACTGAGCTGGCTCCGCACCCGCTGGGCGGCATAAACCGGTTGCCCGCCGGAGAGACGGTCTGGTGTGCTCTACGGCGGCCGAACGCCCCACAGCCGCCGCCCCCAGGACCACTGCAACGAGCAGAACCACTGCCGCGGCCGAACCACCCGGAGGAGCCCCGATGCGCCAGGCGTCCATGTCCCACACGAAAGAAGGAGTCGGCCGATCAGAGGACATGACGTTCGTTGCGTATGCTCAACTTGGGAATCTTGGCGCATGTAGACGCCGGTAAGACCAGCCTGACCGAGCGGTTGCTGCACGCCGCCGGGGTCATCGACGAGGTCGGCAGCGTCGATGACGGCAACACCCAGACCGACACCCTGGCCCTGGAACGCAGTCGCGGCATCACCATCAAGTCGGCGGTCGTGTCCTTCGCCGTCGGCGACACCACGGTCAACCTGATCGACACGCCGGGCCATCCCGACTTCATCGCCGAGGTGGAGCGGGTGCTGAGCGTGCTGGACGGCGCCGTCCTGGTGGTGTCCGCCGTGGAGGGCGTGCAGGCGCAGACCCGCGTGCTCATGCGCACGCTGCGCCGCCTCGGCATCCCCACGCTCGTCTTCGTCAACAAGATCGACCGCCGTGGCGCCCGCTACGACGGCGTCCTGCGCGAGCTCGCCGCCAAGCTGTCCCCGTCCGTCGTCGCCATGGGCTCGGTCTCCGGCCTCGGTACGGGCGCCGCCGCGTTCACGCCGTTCGACGGCCAGGCCGCGTTCGCCGAGGACCTGGTCAACGTGCTCGCCGCGCAGGAGGACGCGCTGCTGGCGGCGTACGTGGACGACGAGAGCTCGATCTCCGTCACCCGCCTGCGCGCCGAACTCGCCGCCCAGACCGGCCGGACGCTGGTCCACCCGGTGTTCTTCGGCTCGGCCGTCACGGGGGCCGGCGTGGAGGCGCTGATGGCGGGCGTCAGGGAGTTGCTGCCACCCGCCCAGAACGACCCCGACGGTCCCGTGTCGGGCACCGTCTTCAAGATCGAACGGGGTCCCGCAGGGGAGAAGGTCGCCTACGCCCGCATCTTCAGCGGCACCCTGCACACCCGCGACCGGCTCCACTTCGACGACCGACGTGAGGGCAGGGTCACCGCGATCAGCGTCTTCGACGGCGGCACGTCCGTGCGTGGCCAGGAGGTGCCCGCCGGCCGGATCGCCCGCCTCTGGGGCCTGACCGACGTCCGCATCGGCGACCGGCTGACCCGCCAGGAGGACCAGGACACGGCGGACGCGGGCCCCGGAGCCAGGCGAGCCTCCGCAGGCCACTTCGCGCCGCCCACACTGGAGACCGTCGTGTCGCCCGGCCGCGCCGCCGACCGGGCCGCACTGCACCTGGCGCTGAGCCGGCTCGCCGAGCAGGACCCGCTGATCGGCCTGCGCCAGGACGACCTGCGCCAGGAGGTATCGGTCTCCCTCTACGGCGAGGTGCAGAAGGAGGTCGTCCAGGCCACGCTCCTGGACGACTTCGGCCTGGAGGTGACCTTCCGCGAGACCACCACCATCTGCGTCGAACGGCCCACCGGCACGGCCACGGCCTTGGAGGTGATCGGCAAGGACCCCAACCCGTTCGCCGCGACCGTCGGCCTGCGCGTCGAGCCGGGCGGAGCGGGCGACCCGACGGGCGGGGGAGTGGAGTTCCGGCTGGAGGTGGAGCTGGGGTCGCTGCCGTACGCGTTCATGAGCGCGATCGAGGAGACGGTTCACGAGACCCTCCACCAGGGTTTGCACGGCTGGGAGGTGCTGGACTGCGTGGTCACGCTGACCCACTCCGGATACTCGCCCCCGTCGAGCGTCGCGGCCGACTTCCGCAACCTCGTCCCGCTCGTGCTGATGGACGCGCTGAGGCGGGCCGGCAGCACGGTGTACGCGCCGATGCACCGCTTCCGCCTGGAACTGCCGCCCGACACGCTGGGCCCGGTGCTGCCCGTGCTGGCCCGGCTCGGCGCGACCCCGCGCGCCCAGCGTGCCTCCCTGGTGGAAGGGCTGATCCCGGCGGCCAAGGTGCACGAGCTGGAGCGGCGCCTGCCGGGGCTGACCCGGGGCGAGGCCGTGCTGGAGTCGGACTTCGACCGGTACGAGCCCGTACGCGGCCCGATCCCGCGCCGCCCGCGCTCCGACCACAACCCGCTCGACCGGAAGGAGTACCTGCTGCACGTGGCACGCCGGGTCTGAACCGCCCAGCCCCGTCCCCCAGAGCACCCCGTGCCGCCCGCACCCCACGGACGGCTCGGGAGCGGCTCGGGCGGCTCGGGCGCGGCGGACGGTCAGACCTGCCGCAGGTCGGGATCGGTGGCCACCACGATGACGGCGAGGTAGCCGTCGCCGTCCTGCACGACATGAGCCAGCATGTCGTCCTTGAAGACGGGATCGTTGCCGTTGAAGGTGTCGCGCGCCTGGTCGTGCCCGAGGTAAGGCGCCTGGGCCAGCACCCGCCGGTTGAGGCTCTCGGCGAACATGAGCTCCGTGCACAGAGCACGCCGATCGTCCACGACCACCATCGCGTGGATGTGCACGGTACGTCCCGGGTACCAGCCCGGCCAGATGGTGGTGAAGCGGACGACCCCGCCCGCGTCGGCGATCTGCACCCCGCGCAGGTACCGCTTGCGGTCCGTGGGCCGCAGGTCGGCGAACTTCGTGTCCGGGCTGATCTTCGCCTTGCCGTCCTTGCCCCTGTCCTTGAGCGCGTCGCGTGACTCCGACTCGGCGCCCGAGTAGAGCCCGGCGGCGTCGCAGTGCCAGATCTCCACCACGGCTCTGGGCAGCGGCCGGCAGGAGGAGCCGTCCTGCACCTTGATCGCCAGCCGCAGCCGGACGCCCTCCCGGTCCTCGCGCAGGTCGCTGCGGATCGCGCCGGTCTCGAAATAGTAGGGGCCCTGTACCGTGCTGGGCGCCAGCCGGCACGTCCTGGCCTTGGCGAACAGCGCGTCCGCCTTGGCGTGGGTGTCGGGGTCGAAGGCGGTGGCCGGGTCGTCCGTCAGGGTGACGCCGAAGCTGGGATCGCCGGCGGTGAGCAGGCCGCCGAGACCGATGGTGCCGATTCCGGTGATGAGCCGTCGCCGGCTGACCCGCCGGTCTTCGCGTTCGTGTACCACGGAAGTTCCTTGGAGATCAGGAGCTACTCCTCGGAACCTCTCATGCGCCGGTGGACTTTCCGCGCAGGCGCGCGGCGCGGCCACATCATGACATCGGACGAAGAAAGTCGCCGAAATCCTTTTCGAGGATACAAAACTGTAACCAGAAGCGGTTGGGCTGATCAGCGCCGCCGTATTCTTTTCTCCGCAGGTCATCACACTTGCGACAGCGTGCAGAGGTCGATTGACAGATCCGGCCTGGCAATCTACGTTCCCGAAAACCTTTTAGGCAATCCCGAGTCCGTCATGTTAGCGCTCACATCCACAAGGGGCCACTCATGAGACGACGATGGGCGGCGGCCCTCGCCGCGGCACTCCTGCTCCTCCCCGGCACCGCGCGGCCCGCGCTGGCGGGCCCGCCGATCACCACCGCGATCTACACGGCCGACCCGGCCGCGCTGGTCGCGGGCGACACCCTGTACCTCTACACCGGCCACGACGAGGCCCCGACCGGCGGCACGAGCTTCGTCATGCGCGACTGGCACGTCTTCACCTCCTCCGAGGCCACCACCTTCACCGACCAGGGCGCCCGCCTGAGCCTGGCGACCTTCCCGTGGGCGGGTGGGGACGCCTGGGCCGGCGAGGTCGAGCGCGGCGCCGACGGCCGCTACTACTGGTACGCCTCCGTCAACGGCAGAGGCGCCGGCTGGATGGACATCGGCGTGGCCGTGGGCGACAGCCCGCTCGGCCCGTTCACGGACGCCAAGGGCGGCCCGCTGGTCAGCGACAGTACCCCGAACTCCTCCCCGCTCAACATCGACCCCACCGTCTTCACCGACGACGACGGCCAGGTCTACCTCTACTGGGGCTCCTACTACGGGCTGCGCGCGGCCAGGCTCAACGCCGGCATGACCTCGATCAACGGCCCGGTCATCACCCCGAGCGGCGTGTCGAACTTCTGGGAGGCCCCCTGGATGTTCAAGCGCGCCGGCGTCTACTACCTCGCCTACGCGGCCAACGACTCGGCCTGTTCGGCGCCCGGCTACGCGTGCGTGCGCTACGCCACCGCGAGCAACCCGATGGGCCCGTGGATCCACCGCGGGATCGTGCTCGACCAGGTGAGCTCGACGACCAACCATCCGGCGATCATCGAGTTCAAGGGCCAGTGGTACATGGTCTACCACAACGCCGCGAGCCCGGGCGGGGGCGACTTCCGCCGCTCGGTGACGATCGACCAGCTCTTCTTCAACGCCGACGGCACCATGCGGAAGGTCGTGCAGACCGGCGGCCCGGTGACCCCGGGCAACCTGGCCGCGAGCGCCACCCCGTCCACCTCGTACGTCTCGCCCTGGGAGACGCTCGGCGCGATCAACGACGGCCACACCCCGGTCAGCTCGGCCGACCACAGCCACGGCGCCTACGGCAACTGGAACCACCAGGGCACCGAGTGGCTCGAATACCGCTGGCCGGCCGCCCAGACGATCTCCAGATCCGAGGTGTACTGGTTCGACGACGACCTCGGCATCGACCTGCCCGCCTCCTGCCGGCTCCAGTACTGGAACGGCGGCGCCTACGTCGACCTGCCCGGCTGCGGCGTGGCCGGCAACACGTTCAACCTGACCACGTTCAGCCCGGTCAGCACGACCCGGCTGCGGCTGAACATCACCTCCAGAACCGGCTACTCGACCGGCGTGCTCGAATGGAGGGCCTTCTCATGAGGCGCGTCCTGTCCGCTCTGCTGCTGATCGCGGCCTTACTCGTCGCCGGCGCCCCGGCGCACGCCGACCAGACCATCGGCTACCCCTCCTTCGGCGGCCCCGCCGTCCCCGCGCCGCCGGGGGCGTACACGACCGGCGACATGATGAGAGCCATCTACGACGCGGAGAGCTCCGGCACGGACTTCTGGATGGACCGGCTGCTGGCCAGGCCCGGCAACGACCCGGCGGGCACCTGGCTCATGTCGCGCGGCCGGGCGCTGCTCATGAAGACGCACACGCCGGGCACGCTCGGGTTCGCCGGGCAGGCCGCGTACTGGGAGAGCATCAGCAACAACCACGCCTTCACCGTCGCGCTCACACCGGGCACGTTCACCGAACAGGTGAGCTCGCGCTGGCAGGCGCCGAGCCACTGGAAGAGCCGGCACACCAGCGGCTCGATCACCGTCGACCAGACGAAGTTCATCACCGACAACAACGTGGCCGTGGCCAACCTGGCCGTCACCAACGGCGGCTCCGGCACGGCCACGCTGCAACTGCGCGCCACCTCCCCGTACGCCACCACCGGCTCGGGCGCCGAGCTGACCGGCCAGGTCAACGCCTACAACAACCTGACCACCCTCTACCCGCGGCTCACCTGCGACGGCTGCACGGTCGCCAGCGGCGGGCTCAACCGCTCGCTCACGATCGCCGCCGGCGCCACCGTCACGGTCAAGGTCGTCATGGGCTTCGTCACCAGTGAGATCCCGGCCTCCCGCACCGAGTACGACGCCTACGCCGGCTACTCCGCCGCCACCGCGTTCGCCACCCACGTGCGCGCCTACAACCGCTGGTGGGCCGAGAACGTCCCCTACATCGACGTGCCCGAGCCGGCCATCAAGAAGAACATCTACTACCGCTGGTGGCTGATGCGCTTCAACCACCTCGACGCCGACATCCCCGGTCAGACCTTCCAGTTCCCCACCTCGACCGAGGGCGTGCTGGGCTACAACAACGCCATCGCGCTGACCCAGCCCATGCACATCGACGACCTCAAGTACCTGCGCGACCCCGTTTACTCCTACGGCGACTGGCTGAGCGTCGGGCAGACCTCCAAGAACGGCCGCTTCCTCGACAACCCCGGCGATCCGGAGAACTGGTCCAACAGCTACACCCAGTACATCGGCGAGGCCGCCTGGAAGAGCTACCAGATCCACGGCGGCCAGCCCGGCATCGCCGCCAACCTGGCCCGCTACGCCGAGCAGGATGTCAAGGGCCAGCTGTCCCATTACGACACCGACAACAACAAGCTGATCGAGTACGACTGGGGCGCCCTGACCGGCAACGACGCCGACGCCGTCTCCTTCCACTGGAAGCCGGGCCGGATGGACCGGGCCGAGAGCGCCTACCAGTACAGCGGCGCGCTGGCCGCCGCCCGGGCGTATGAGACGGTCGGCAACACGGCCAAAGCCGCGGAGATGCGCACGCTCGCCACGCAGATCCAGAACGCCATCGTCAACGTGCTGTGGAACCCGGGCCGGCAGCTCTTCGAGCACCGGCTGAAGTCCACCAACGAATGGGTGCCGTGGAAGGAGATCAACAACTACTACCCGTTCGCCGTCGGCGCGATCCCCAACACCAGCACCTACAAGCAGGCGCTGCGCCTCTTCGACGACCCGGCCCAGTATCCGATCTTCCCCTTCTACACCGCCAACCAGGCCGACAAGGCGGCCTCGGGCACCGGCAGCAACAACTTCTCCACGATCAACTCCACCGTGCAGTTCCGCCTGCTCTCCTCGGTGCTGCGCAACTACCCGAACGAGTGGATCGACGCGACCTGGTACAAGAAGCTCCTCTACTGGAACGCCTGGGCGCAGTACGTGGGCGGCAACACCCAGTGGCCGGACGCCAACGAGTTCTGGGCCGACTGGAACGGCTCCTCGATCACTTATCGCTCCTGGATCCACCACAACATCCTGGGCAGCGGCAACTGGACCGTGATCGAGGACGTCGCCGGGCTGCGGCCACGCGACGACGCCAAGGTGGAGCTCTCGCCGATCGGCATCGGCTGGACCCACTTCACCGTCGACAACCTGCGCTACCGCGGCGCCGACCTGACCATCGTCTGGGACGACCCGGCCGACGGCGTCGTGCGCTACCCCGGCGTGCCCGAGGGCTACTCGATCTACGTCAACGGCACCCGCGCCGCCACGGTCTCCTCACTCGTGCCCTTCACCTGGGACCCCGCCACCGGAACGGTCACCACGAGCGGCACCGTCACCCACCACGTCGCGATCCCGGGCCTGCGCTCGCCGGCCCAGGTCGTCCACAGCGGCGCCCGCATGGTCGACCTGCTCGCCAAGGCCGGCGTCGACCTGACCGCCGAATTGCCCAACCTGGCCGCCGGCGCCACCGCCACGGCCTCCACCACCGCCTCGGGCAGCTCGGCCGCCGGCGCCGTGGACGGCTTCCCGATCAACGAGCCGTTCTGGGGCGGCACGACCGCCGGGCAGGACTGGTACGAGCTCAACTTCGGCACCGCCCGCACCCTCGACGAGTTCCGGCTCCACTTCAAGGACAGCCGCCCGGCCAGCTCGACCTACCGGGCGCCCGCGTCGTACGACATCCAGTACCACAACGGCTCGGCCTGGGTCAATGTGCCCGCGCAGACCAAGACCCCGGCCGCGCCGCGGGCCAACTACAACCTCGTGCGCTTCCCCGCCGTCACCGCCCAGCGGGTACGGGTGCTGGCCACGGCCGCCTCCGGCGCGCGGACCGGCCTCACCGAGATCAAGGCGCACAACCGGGGCGGCACGCCACCGCCGGCCAACCTGGCGGCCTCGGCCACGCCGACCGCGTCCTACACCTCGTCGTGGGAGAGCGTGGCCGCCGTCAACGACGGGATCGACCCGCCCTCCTCCAACGACACGGTCAACCCGCGCTGGGGCTGCTGGCCGCAGACCGGCGAGCAGTGGGTGGACCTGACCTGGCCCTCGGCCCGCACCCTGAACCGGGCCGAGGTGTACTTCTTCGACGACGAGCAGGGCATCGACATGCCGGCGTCGTGGAAGCTGCAGTACTGGAACGGCAGCGCGTACGCGGACGTGCCCGGCGCTTCGGCGTACCCGCTGACCAAGAACGCCTACAACTCCGTCACCTTCACCGCGACCGGCACCACCCGCCTGCGGGTGGTGCTCACCGGGACCGGCTCCAGCTCCGTAGGCCTGCTGGAGGTCAGGGCCTACGGACCCTGAGGCGCCATCGCGAGGAGCGCTCCCGATATCGGGGGCGCTCCTCCTCTTGACGGCACCCGCGCCACGGGCGCACGATCGCGTGCATCGGGGTAATGACATTCTCACTTTCGGTGACATGGCGCGGCGTTGTCGGGCAAGCTGCTGTAACAAATCCGGCCGATAGGTGGCGATCGCATGGTGGGCAAGTGGCAGGCAGGCAACCTCCCGGCGGAGCTGACCAGCCTGATCGGCCGCCGCGCCGAGCTCGAACAGGTGCGCCAGGCCGCCCGGCGCTCCCGCCTGGTCACCCTCACGGGGGTGGGCGGTGTCGGCAAGTCCCGCATCGCGCTGCGTGCCGCCGCCGACCTGCGGCCCCGGTTCAGCGGCGGCGCCTGGCTGGTGCAGCTGTCGCCGCTCGTCGACGGCTCGCTGCTGCCGCACGCCATCGCCGAGGCGCTCAGGCTCACCGACCAGACCACCCGCCCGATGGTCGAGGTGCTGGCCGAGCACCTGTTCGACCGGGAGGTCCTGCTCGTCCTCGACACCTGCGAACACCTCGTCGGCGCCTGCGCCGCAACGGTCGAGACGCTGCTCGACGCCGTGCCGGGGCTGCGCGTGCTGGCCACCAGCCGCCGCCCGCTCGACGTGCCAGGCGAGCTCGTCTACGTGGTCGACCCGCTGCCGGTCCCGCCGCCCGGCACGAGCGCCGGTCTCGGTGACGCGGTGGCGCTGCTGGCCGAGCGCGCCGCCGAGACCGTGCCCGGTTTCGACCTCGCCGACCAGGACCAGGACGCCGTCATCCGGCTGTGCCGGCGGCTTGAGGGCATCCCGCTGGCGATCGAGCTGGCCGCGGCGCGGCTGCGCGAGATGCCGGTCGAGCACCTGGCCGACCGGCTCGACGACCGATTCGCCACGCTCCGCGACGACCCCGCCGCGTTAACCGACCCCGCCGCGTCAGCCGATCCCACCGCGCCGGGTGTGTCCGGCGAGACCGGTCCGCCGTGGCACCAGGCGCTGCGCACCGCCATCGGATGGAGCCACGAGCTGTGCGAGCCCGCCGAGCGGCTGCTGTGGGCGCGGCTGTCGGTGTTCGCCGGCGACTTCGACGCCGAGGCCGTACGCCGGGTGTGCGCGGACGAGCTGCTCGCGGAGGCCGACATCGGGCAGCTGCTCGACGCGCTGGCCGAGGAGTCCATCCTGACCTGGCTGCCGACCGGCGCGGGCGAGCGCTACCGCATGCTGGACACACTGCGCGAATACGGCGCGGGCTGGCTGCGCGGCCTCGGCGAGGAAGAGCGCTTCAAGCAGCGCCACCGCGAGCACTACCTGTCGCTGGCCGGCAAGGGCGCCGCCGGCTGGCTCGGCCCCGGCCAGATCTCCTGGTACGACCGCATGGTCGGCGAGCACGACAATCTGCGCGCCGCCATGGAGGTCGCCCTCGGCGTCAAGGACGGCCTGCCCGCGCTGGAGCTGGCCGGGACGCTGGCCTTCTTCTGGTACGGCTGCGGCTACGCCAAGGAGGGCCGCCACTACCTGCGCCAGGCCCTCGACCTGGACACCAGGCCGGGACCCGCGCTCGCGCAGGCGCTGTGGGCCGACGGCCTGCTCGCCGCCACGCAGGGTGACGCCGACGCGGCCGAGGCCAGGGCCGCGGAGTGCGAGCTGGCCGCCCCCGAAGGCGACCCCTACGCCGCCACGTGCGTCAGGGCCCTGCGCGCCTCCGCCGGGGTGATCAGGGGCGACCTGGTGCAGGCGATGGCAGAGTCGGAGCCCTCGTACACCGCCCGCTGGAGCGGCGAGCCGCTGACCATCGCCGGCCTGCTGGCGCTGCTGTGCCGGGCCCACGCCTACACCGTCGACAACCGCATCGACGACGCCATCGCCGTGCTGGAGGACCTGCGCTCGCTCTGCGACGAACGCGGAGAGCAGCTGATGCGCTCCCACGGCGACCTGCTGCGCGGCCAGGCCGAGCTGAGCGCAGGGCGGCTCGACGCGGCCGTCTCCTACGGGCAGGCGGCGCTGCGCACCAAGCGGCGGCTGCACGACAGCTTCGGCATCGGCATGACCGTCGACCTGCTGGCCCTGGCGGCGGGCGCGGCCGGGCGGGCCATGCGCGCCGCACGGCTGCTCGGGCTGGCCCAGCGGATCTGGAGCACCCACGGCCAGGCCCAGGCCAGTGTGGCCGCGTGGGTGGCGGCCAGGAAGGGCTGCGAGGCGCAGGCCCGCGACCTGCTCGGCGACAACGCGTACACGGTGGCCTACCGGACGGGGTTCGACAGCGACATCGACGCGGGCATCGCGTACGCGCTCGAACCCGAAGGCGAGGGCCTGCACAACGGCGGCCCGCTGAGCTGACCCTCGCCCCCGCTTAGCGTTGCCGGGCCGGGCGGATGACGAGTTCGTTGACGTCCACGTCCGCCGGCTGGCCGATCGCGTACGCGATGGCGTCCGCCATGCTGGAGGGCGGGATCGTGTCCTTCCTGAAGTCCCGCATCGCCCCCTGGGCCAGCGGGTCGGTGATGGAGTCGGCCAGCTCCGACTCCACCACGCCCGGCGAGAGCGTGGTGACCCGGATGCCCGGGTCCAGCTCCTGCCGCAGCCCCTCGGTGATCGCCCAGGCGGCGAACTTCGTCCCGCAGTAGACCGCCCCCGTCGGCACCACCTCATGGGCGCCGACCGAGGCGACGGTGACGAAGTGACCCTCGCCCTGGCGCTGGAAGTGCGGCAGGGCGGCGGCGATCCCGTACAGCAGGCCCCGCACGTTCACGTCGATCATCCGGTCCCACTCCTCGACCAGCAGCGCGTCCAGCCGGGACAGCGGCATCACGCCCGCGTTGTTGACGATCACGTCGATGCGGCCGTGCCGCTCGGCGGCGGCGTCGGCGAAGGCGGCGACGTCGCGCCGGTCGGTCACGTCGAGGCGGCGCACGTCGGCCTCGCCTCCCGCCGCCTCGATCGCCTTCGCGATCGAGGCCAGCCGGTCCTCGCGGCGGGCGCCGAGGACCACGCGGTGGCCGTCGGCGGCCAGGCGCAGTGCGGTGGCCTCGCCGATGCCGCTGCTCGCGCCGGTGATCAGAACGACCTTGCTCATGATGTTCCCTCCCGGGTGGGGTAGTCGGCGCTGAGCGTGAGCTCGCGCCAGGTGTCGAAGCCGGTCGCGAGCGTGCCGAGCCGGGCCGTGGCCACGTCGTAGGCGACCTTGCCGAGCAGCAGCCGCAGCGGCGGCTCGTCGGCCTGGACCGCGGCGATGATCGCCGCGGCGCCGCGCTCCGGGTCGCCGGGCTGGTGGCCGTACGTGGCCAGGGTCGACGCGCGGCGCGCGCCCGCGGTCTGGATGTAGTCGCCGATGCTGATCCCGGACTGCCGCATGGACGGCCCGGACCAGTTCGTACGGAACGCGCCCGGCTCCACGATCGTGACCCTGATGCCCAGCGGCCCGACCTCGGCCGCCAGCGACTCCGACAGCCCCTCCACGGCGAACTTGGTCGCGTGGTAGTAGCCGGTGGCGCCGAAGGCGGCCAGGCCGCCGAGCGAGGACAGGTTCACGACGTGGCCGGAGCGGCGGGCGCGCATGCCGGGCAGCACGGCCTTGGTGACGTCCACCAGGCCGTGCACGTTGGTGTCGAACAGGGCCCGCACCTGCTCGTCCTCGCCCTCCTCGATCGCGGCCAGATAGCCGTAGCCGGCGTTGTTGACCAGCACGTCGATCCGGCCGAACGCCCGGTGTGCCTCGGCCACGGCGTGGTCGATCTGCTTGCGGTCGGTGACGTCGAGAGGGAGGGCGAGGGCGCGGCCGGGATGGCCTTCGAGCAGGTCGGCCACCTGATCAGGGTCGCGGGCGGTGACCACGGCGCGCAGGCCGCGATCGAGGACGGCGGCGGCCAGCGCACGGCCGAGGCCGGTCGAGCAGCCGGTGATGAACCAGACGTCGGTGTCGTTCATGGTGTGAGGTGCTTTCTGATGGTTTCGCGGCATGGTCGAATGGCGCGGCGGCGAAGGTCGCCGCGCGGTGGACGGGATGGCTCAGGCGGTGCGGCCTGGCAGGTGTTTCAGGCGGTTTGTGGCCGCCCGGCTCAGGCCGTGAGGTGCCCGGTCACCGGCTCAGGCGGTGAGGCTGCCCAGCAGGCCGAGTGCCTCTTCCGAGGCGCTGCCCGGATCGGCCTGGTAGACGACGAGCTGCTGCCCCGGCGCGCTGTTGACGGTCAGCGACTCGTAGTGCAGCGTCAGCTCGCCCACCAGCGGATGGCGGAAGCGCTTGGTCTCGTGGGTCTTCTGGCGGATGTCGTGCCGGGCCCACAGCTCGCGGAACTCCCGGCTCCTGAGCGACAGCTCCCCGACCAGCCCGACGAGCGCGGGGTCGTCGTAGTCGGTGCCGATCGACTGGCGCAGCCCGGCGACGGTGTTGAGCGCCACCCGGTCCCAGTCGGGGTAGAACGTGCGCGCGTCCGGGTCGAGGAACACCAGCCGCACCAGGTCACCGCTGTGGGCGTGCCCGGCGAACAGGGCCTCGCCCAGCATGTTGGCGGCGAGGACGGTCATCCGGCGGCCGAGCACCACGGCGGGTGTGTGCGTCCAGGCGTCCATCATGCGCAGCAGGCGAAGGCTGACCTGCTCGGGGCCGCCTTTTTGGCCGCCCCGCCCGCCCGGGGCGCGCCGGCCGTCGGGGTGGCGGGCCAGCTCGTGCAGGTGCGCGGCCGCGTCCTCCTCCAGCTCCAGCGCGCGGGCCAGCGCGTCGATCACCTGCGCCGAAGGGTGCCGCTCGCGGCCCTGCTCCAGCCGTACGTAATAGTCGGTGCTCACGCCCGCGGCCCGGGCGACCTCCTCACGGCGCAGGCCCGACACCCGGCGGCGGACGCCGACCGGCAGGCCCAGGTCCTCGGGCTGGAGCAGCTCGCGGCGGGCCCGCAGGAACTGCCCGAGCAGGTTCTCCGTGTCCATGCTTCGAGGCTAGGCCGGAAAAGCGCAGGTCGGGAGGGCTGAGGGTAGCCGCGCCACACCCACCCTCGGGTGGTGGTCCCCAGCGCGGCGGCCCCCTGCTGGGAGCCGCCGCTGTTCTGAGGGTGGGCAGGGGGTCAGCGGAGGTGACCCGCTCCCGCGCCCGCCGGGACCGGGTGCAGCAGCACCTCGGCCGGATGCCGCCGGGGAACCAGCGTGGGGTTCCGGCCGTCGGCGCCCGCCAGGTACCGCTCCGGCGTGAGCGCTCTGGCCCGCGCGGCGCTGAGCTGCGGCCGGTCGCCGTTGACGCCCGCGCCCGGGCCATAGTTGCGGTACGCCGACAGCCGGGCGTCACGCCAGCTCAAGCCCGACATGTCGGTCCAGGGGGCGTCCTTGACCTGCTGACCCGGCCAGGACTCGCGGATCAGCACCTGGCCGCGGTGACCCGGCCGCCGCCGGGACCGGCACGGGGGAGGCCGTCGCGGGAGGGGCCGTCGCGAGTGCCGTCAGGGCGATCAGTGGGGGGAGGATGAGGCGTCGCATGCGCAACCTCGGCAGAGTGCGGCAATCGCTTGCATTCGACACGCGCATTCGACAGCGGAGCATCGGGCGAAGGTGTCATCCGGCGGGGGGAGCCTCCCAGGAGAGGGCGCCGTCCGGGTGGCGTTACGAGCCGGCGGCCGGGGTGGCGGTCGTGGCAGGGCAGGGCGGCGTGTAGGGGCGGCCGGGGACGTACTGGGCCCACTCGGCCCTGGTGACCGGCGTGCCGGCGGCCTCGCAGACGTTCGCGCTCGCCTGCTCCACGTTCAGCCCCCAGAGCTGGGCGGCCGTGCCGGACGAGCTGGCCAGCACGGTCCCGTCGGGGCCGAGCTCCACGTCGCCGGCCGCCTCGGCGCCGGCGAACACGGCCCAGAGCGAGGGCCGCGCGAGCTCGGCGACGTTCCAGACGCGCAGCGTACGGTCCTGGGAGGCGGTGACGAGCGTGCGGTCGTCGGCGGCGAACACGACGGCGGAGACGTCGGCGGTGTGACCGGGCAGGCTCGCCAGCGCCCTGGGCTGGGCGGGCCGGGACACGTCCCACAGCCGCGCCGTGCCGTCGGAGGCGGCCACGGCCAGCGTCTTGCCGTCCTTGCTGAAGCTCAGGTCGAGCACCCCGCCGGAGGCCGCCGAGAAGGTCTTCAGCGACACGGGCTTGGCGGGCTTGGAGACGTCCCAGAGGCGTACCGACGAGGTGCCAGAGCCCGTCGCCACCACGCGCCCGTCAGGTCTGAACACGGCGGTGTCGAGCCGCCGGTCGGCGGCGCCCGGCGTGGAGAGTCGCTTCGGGGTGGCGGGCGTCGCGACGTCCCACATCATCGTCCGGCCGTCGCGGGCGGTCGTCACCACCGTCTTGCCCGCCGGTCCGTACGCGGCCGAGCGCAGCCCGTCCGCGTGGCCGCTCAGCGTGCCGAGCAGCTTCGGGGTGGCCGGCTCGGAGACGTCCCAGAGCTTGGCGGTCTTGTCGAGCGAGGCCGTGACAAGGCGGCGGCCGTCGGGGCTGAACGAGGCCGCCATGACCTTCCCGGTGTGCCCCGACAGCGTGGACTGCGGGACGGCCACCGCCGGGTCGGCCAGGTCCCAGAGCTTGACGCTCATGTCGTCCGAGGTCGTGGCCAGGACGCGGCCGCTCTTGGCGATCGCGATCCCGTTCACCGGCGCGGTGTGCCGGTCGAGCCGGGCTCGGGGGGAGACGCGGGAGGCGTTGGAGACGTTCCACAGGCGGGCGATGCCGTCGGTGGCGGAGGTGGCGAGGTTCTGGCCGTTCGGGCTGAACGCCACGCCCGTCACCGGATCGGGGAACCCGGCCAGCGTCGCCGTGAGCTCGGGCTCGCTCGGCGACTCCATGCTCCACAGCCGCACGGTGGCGTCGGCCGAGGCGCTGGCCAGGACGCTGCCGTCGGGGCTGTAGGCGACGTCGTCCACGGAGGCGGAGTGGCGGCGGGCCGTGCCGAGCAGCTTGGTCGCCGTGATGTCCCACACCTGCACCGCGCCCGTGGCGGAGGACGTGGCCAGGTTGAGCCCGTCGGGCGAGAAGGCCGCGCCGCGCACGGCGCCCTCCTGCGAGGTCAGCGTGGCCAGGCTCTTCGGCTGCGCGGGGGTGAGCACGTCGAGGATGGCGATCGTGCCGCCGGTGCCGGCCAGTGCGGCCAGGCGGCCGTCCGGGCTGAAGACCGCCCTGGTCAGGGCCGACTGCTGACTCAGCACGGAGACGGCGGCGGGCTTGGCGGTGTCCTTGACGTTCCACAGCCGGCCGGTGCCGTCGGCGGACGCGGTGAGCAGCGCGTCGCCCTTCGGGCTGAACGCCACCGAGGTGACCTGCTCCTTGTGCCCCTTGAGCGTGGAAAGGGCGCGAGGGCTCGCCGGGTCGGAGACGTTCCACAGCCGGGCCGTGCCGTCGGCCGACGCCGTGGCCAGCGTCTTGCCGTCCTTGCTGAACGCCGCCGCGAGCACGCCACCGGTGTGCCCCTTCGCCACGCCCATGGCCTTCGGCCGCAGGGGGTCGGTGACGTTCCACAGCCTCGCGGTGGTGTCGCCGGAGGCGGTGACGGCGACGCGGCCGTCGGGGCGGTAGGCGATCCGCTCGACCGGGCCCGTGTGCCCGATCATGCGGGCGCCGACCGGGCGGGACAGCGAGCCGAGCAGCGCTCCCCTGGCCTCGGGGGTGGCCGAGACGCGGTAGGCGGCCAGCGCGAGCTGGGACCCGAGCGAGGTGTCCCTGACGGTGCTCGCGGACGCGGCCAGCTGGCGGGACAGGGCCTGGTCGCGTTGCGCGGCGGCCTCGTTCGCCAGCCGGTTGGCCTGCCCGCTGCGCACCAGCGCCACCACGCCGCCCGCCGCCGCCACGAGGAACAGCACGGCCAGGGAGGCGATGGCGGCACGCGCGATCAGCGAACGCCGCGCCTGCCGGCTGCGCGAGGCGGCCAGGAAGTCCCGCTCGACGGGGGTGAGATCGCCGTCGTGTCCGGCCGCCTGGGCGATGGCGAGGCGGTCGTCGGCGTACAGGTAAGTGGAGTCCTGGCCGTCGCGCTGCCACATCAGCGCGTCCTCGGCCAGCCGGCGCCGCACCAAGAGCTGGGCCCGCCCGGTCTCCGCCCAGGTGCCGAGCCGGGGCCAGGCGCGGATGAGCGCCTCGTGCGCGAGCTCGGCCTGGGCGCCGTCCAGCGTGACCAGCCGCGCCCGGACGAACTCCGCCAGCACCTGCCCCTCGATCGACGACGGCCCCGGGCTCAGCTCGCTGACCGGGACCCGCTGCCGCAGGCCGCCGCCCCGCTCGTCCACGCGCACCAGCCGGACCAGCAGGGCGCGCGTCACCGGCTCGGACTCCGCGCCCAGCCGCCGCAGCGTCTCCTCGCCGCTCATCGCCACCGCCCGCGCCACCCCGCCGGCGGAGCGGTAACCGGCCATGGTGAGCACGCCGCCGCTGCGCCGCTGCCAGGTGGCCAGCAGCGCGTGGGAGAGCCTGGGCAGCAGGTCGTCCTCGACCGCCTGGACGTCCTCCATGATCAGCTCGACCAGCCCAGGCTCCAGGGAGAGCCCCGAGCGCACGGCCGGCTCCTCGATCGCCGTGCGCAGCTCGGCCGGGGACATGGGCGCGACGATCTCGGGCCGCCGCATCGTCTCCAGCAGGCCGGGATAGTTCGCGCAGCGCCCGTAGAAGTCGCCGCGGACCGAGATCACCACGGCCGCGGAGCGCGAGACCGCGACGAGCGCCTCGACGAAACGCCGCCGCGCGGGCTCGTCCGTACAGGCGGTGAACAGCTCCTCGAACTGGTCCACCACCAGCAGCGTGCGGGAGGGTAGCCCGCGCCCGGCCGCGCCGGGGTCGGACTCGATGACCGCGCGCAGCCGTTCCGGATCGTTGCCCGTCAGGGCCGACAGCTCCCGCGCCAGCCCGGCCACCGGCCGCGCGCCCGGGGTCATGACGACCTGCCTGCCGCCCTCTTTCGCCAGCGCCGGGATCAGCCCGGCGCGCAGCAGCGAGGTCTTCCCGCACCCTGACGGGCCGGTGAGGACCAGCGGCCCGCCGGTCTCGAACGTCTGCGAGCCGATCACCACCGGCGGCCCCGGCGACCGCAGCGCCTGGCGCGCCCGCGTCACCAGCGACCTCGTCTGCTCCTCGCGGCCGAAGAGCAGCCCGGCGTGCTCGGGTCCGAAGGCCGCGAGCCCGCGGTAGGGGCTGTTGAGGTCGCCGGGGGAGCCGGTCGGCGGGCCCGCTCGGCCGGCGGGCGCGTCGTGGACCGGGTGCACGGCCAGCGGCGGCAGCTCCTTGAGCGCGCCGGCCTGCCGCCGCGGCTTGGGGAACCCGGCCTCGGGCAGCACCCGGGACAGGTGGTGGTGCACGTGGTCCAGGGTGAACGCCGGTGGCCCGGACGGGTCGCCCTCGTTCAGCAGCCGCAGCAGCGCGCCGGTCAGCGCGGTGTGCCTGACGCCGGGCAGCGCCCACGCGTTCTCGTCCTTGCTGGAGGACGCCAGCACGTACGCGCCCCGAGCCGACACGTCGAGCGCCTGCTCCATGGCCTTGGCCGGCACCGGCCGGGGCCCGGCGGTGAAACAGCAGTCGAGGATCACGACGACCAGCTCGGCCCGCGACGACGCGAGGATCCGGCGCACCATCGAGTACGGCAGCGCCTGGTAGCCGGGCACCCCCTCCGTGAGATCCATCGTGGCCCGCGTGGCCAGGTGCAGCTCGTTCCCGGGACCGAACAGCCCATGCCCGACATAGTGGAACATGAGCACGCCGGTGGCCTCGCTCGCCGCCCGTTCCAGCGCCTCGCCCAGATTCGCCGGGGTCGCCGGGTCGAGCAGCACGGACAGGTTGGCCGGCGCCAGGCCCGCCCGTTCGACCAGAGCGTGACCGAGATCGGTGACGGTGGCCGGCACGGCCGGTACCTGTGGTAGCCGTGAGGAGGGCCGATGCGCGCCGGTGCCCGCCACCACCACCCTGGCCTCCGCCGCGGACAGCAGCAGCGGTGGACCGTTCCACCGGGGGGGCCGCACGAGCCGGGTCTTCTCGATCGTCGTCGACTCGTCCTCGCTCATCCGGCGCTCCACAACGTGGGAATGCTTGCGGCCATGGTGGCAGGGGAGGTCAGGGCGCGGTCAACCCCCCGTTGCCCGGTTGTTACGGTACGCAGATCTCGGCCGGGCGTCGAGGGGTTGGCGTAGTCTCACCAGTTGGCGGGCAGGCCGGGCGTCCTGGCGGGCAACGGGCGACCCGCCGGATGGATGACGTACGCCACGCCACCGCTGCTGGAGCTCCGCAGCCACACGTTCTCGAACGCCGCCCGCGGATAGACCCGCCGTACGGCGTCGTTGCCGGGCGAGGCGGGATCGTTGGCGATCACGTCGCCGGTCGCGGTGAAGCCCACGACCACCATGAGGTGGCCGTCGGTGCCGTACCCGGCCCCAGGAAGCTCGGCCTTCTCGAACGACTGCGACGTGATGACCGGGACGCCCGCCTTGATCAGCGACTCCAGCTCGGTCAGCGACCGCAGCCGCGTGACGAACCCGTCGAGGCCGTAACGGCCCGCGTAGGCGGTGTTGAACGGCCAGTTGCCCGTGCCCGCGTAGGCGTGGTCGTAGGTGTGCCGGGCGGCGTGATCGACCTCGGGGTTCGGATCCGCGGGGTCGACCCAGGCGGTGTCGCGCTCGCTCGGCCACACGTCCCAGTAACCCATCACCATGGTGGTCGAGGTCGGGCTGCACCACGCCTCGCCGCCGCCGTTCCACTCGGGGTAGTGGCCCTGGTGCACGTTCTGGGAGCGGCGCGGCACGGCCAGCTCCTTCCCCCAGGCGCCCCCGCCCGGGCTGACCGGCACGGTCTTACGGCTGGGCACGTTGGAGCTCATCACGCCGGACGTGCGCACACGCGGCGTCACGTCCGAGCCCGGCAACCGGTAGAGGGTCAGGCGGAGCTGGTAGCCGCTCATCGGCCTGCCCGCCGCCGCGACCAGCGTGTCGACCGCCACCTTGGCGTCGGCGTCGCCCTGGCCGGGCACCGACGTCCGCAGCACGTCACCCTCGGCGTAGGACCAGCGGCCCAGCGAATACCACTTCGTCAGCCCCTCCGCGTTCCTGACCCGGGCCTCGACCTGCAGCCAGCTACCCCGGGGGACGTCCGCCGTCCAGGACGCGATCAGCTCGGTGGCGGCGAAGCCGATGGCCCGCTCGGGGCCGGTCCAGCGGGCGTACTCCCAGGTCCTGGTGCCGAGCGCGTCGGTGTGGGTGACCGCGCCCGCCGCCGAGCCGAACGCCAGCCCGTCCGCATGGGTCGTGCCCTCCCCGGTGCCGGTGGCGAAGTCGGCCCGGTGGTAGACGACGTCGGGCACGCCGGCGGCCGGCTTCGCGCCCGCCGGCGCCGCCACCGTCGTGACCAGGGCGAGGGTGGACAGGAACACGGTCAGCGCACGCATGGACCCACCTTCTCCGAACCGCTCGTCGCCGCCGACATTAGGCACGACGGGCTTGGCAAAGCATCCGCAGATCTACGTATCAGCGCGGTTCCGTCGTACGGGCCTCGATGGGAGGGTGGCATGACTACGAGGGCAAGGAGTTAGACAAATGCGGAAATATGTGATCATGGGTGTCCAAGGCAGCGGAAAAGGCACACAAGCCGCTCTCTTGGCCGCGGACCTCGACCTGGTGCACATCAGCGTGGGCGACATCTTCCGCTGGCACGTGAAGAACCACACCAAACTCGGCGCCCAGGTCCGCCGCCTGGTGGCGGCGGGCGAGCTGGTGGGCGACGACCTGGTGGCCGAGGTGGTCAAGGACCGGCTCCAGCTGCACGACTGGAACTACGGCTTCGTCGTCGACGGCTTCCCCCGCAACCGCCCCCAGGCGGAGTTCTTCCTGGAGAGCTACGACCTCGACGGGGTGATCCACCTGGACCTGCCGGACGACGAGGTCCGCCGCCGCGTCCTGGCCCGGCGCCTGTGCGCGCGGTGCGGCATGGACTACAACCTCATCGCCCATCGCCCCGAGGTGGAGGGCAGGTGCGACGTGTGCGCCGGGGACCTGGTCACGCGGGAGGACGACACCCCGGACGCGCTGGCCCGGCGGCTGCGCGACTATCACAGCAAGACGGATCCGGTGCTGGAGCTGTTCCGGCGCAAGGAGTACGTCATGACCATCGACGCCCGTTCCGACAAGACCACCGTCCAGCGCGCCATCCGCACCCGCTTCAACCTCCCCCCGTACGAGGGGTAGCGGGCGCCTGGGCTCGATCTCGGGTCAGGTAGCCGGCAAGGGTGCTCCGGCTCCGCTGGAGGGTGCCGATCTGCTCGTCCATGGCCGCCAGCTCACCGTTCAGCAGATCCCACAACTCCGCGCACCACTCGAACTCCGGGCGCTCGCCCCGGGCACACGGCAGCACGGAACGGATCGCCTCGGTGGGCAGGCCCGCCCGCAACAGGGCGCGTACCTGCCGCACGGTGACCACGGTTTCCTCGTCGTAGTGACGGTAACCGTTGGGCGCACGGCGCGCCTCCAGCAACCCCTGCGCCTCGTAGTAGCGCAGCAACCGCGGACTCACTTGGGTCCGCCGGGACAGCTCCCCGATCAGCATGCGATCCGCCTCGCCTGGATTTGACCTTTCCATCGATGTCAAGCCTTAACGTCCTCTCCAGGGACGGCCATTCCGGCCGGGACCCTTCTTCAATTCCTGGAGTAATTGACGTATGTCCACCTATGTCGCCCAACGTAACGGCCACTCGGCCGACGCCTCGGAGTTGGCTCCACTCGCCTTCGCCGGCTACGCGCACTTCACCGCCATGCAGGTGCGCGGCGGCCGGATACGGGGTCTCGACCTTCATTTGGAACGGCTGCGCTCCGCCTCCATGGAGTTGTTCGGCCGGGCATTGCCCGACGACCGGGTACGGGCAACCCTGCGAACGGCGATCCGGTCCGGCCCCGCCGACCTCTCACTGACCGTCACCGTCCACTCGCCGGAGGGCGAGTTCACGGTGGCGGGCACCGCCGCGGAGCCCGACCTGCTGGTACGCACCGGCCCCGCCGCCTCCGGCCCCGGCGGCCCGCTCGCGCTGGCGGCGATCGAACACGAACGAGTCCTCCCCGCCATCAAGCACGTCGGAGAGGTGGCCAAGACCTACTACCTGCGCCAGGCCGCCGCCCAGGGCTTTGACGACGCCGCCTTCGTGGACCGCCGGGGCCGGCTCAGCGAAGGATCCATCTGGAACCTGGCCTTCTGGGACGGCACCGCGGTGGTGTGGCCGGAGGCCGACAGGCTGCGCGGCACCACGATGGCCATCGTCCAACGACAACTGAACCGCCTCGGCGTACCCCAGCGCGCCCAGGAGATCACCCTCACCGACCTGCCGGCCCTGGCCGGAGCGGTCGTCATGAACTCATGGACGCCCGGCGTGCCGGTGCACCGGATCAGCACCGCCCTCTTGCCCGAGGCGCCCTCTTTCGTCCAGCTGCTCCACCACGCGTACCAGAACGAACCCCTCGCCGCGCCGTAACTTCTCCCTCACCTGGTACGTCACCAGCACCTGGCACGTCACTCTTCGACGACATCGGCCGCTGGCAGTCGCTTACCATCGCGGCCGGTTCATTTCCGCCACCCGACGGCTTCATCCCGCCATTGCACCCACAGGTGACCTGCGTCCCCCGTCGGGAAGCGGACCTGCGGCGCCTGGTCGCCGGTCGGTGGGAGGGAGTCGACTACGGTGATTACGGCGTCGACCCTCCTGGCCTGCTGCTCGACGACCCCGGATGGCCCGAGCCCAACCTGCGCTACACGGTCGGGCCCCGGTGGTTCCTGTATTACTGGCCCGTGGGAAGGGATCGTAAGCACACGCCGTTCTTCGATCTGTGCCGGGAACTGGTCGAGTCGCCGGACTGGCCGCGAGACGGTGCGGACTTCTCCTGGGGCGACGAGCAGATCGCCAGGGCAGCGCGCAGAGAACGCACCGCTGGTGGAGCCAGCGAGTGGAAAGCTTATTCGTTGTCCCACCACTTGGCCGTCATCGTGGACATGCTCGGGCAAGAGGTGTAACCGTGACGTCCCTTACCCGTCGTCGATCCCGTAGCGGGCGTGGACGGCCTCCAGCCAGCCCACAGCCAGGGCCGCCAACCGGGTGACGCCGTCGTAGACACGCTCCCGCTGAGCGGCGCTCTCCGCAGCCGGTGCCGGCTCGTACGCTTCGGCGGCGAGCCTCCCGAGTTCGGCCATCATCACCACGACCCGAGCACGATCCCCCTCGTACAGATCCGCACCGGGTGGCCTGGCGCGCAGCCGTTCCCGCTCACGTTCGACGTCGGCGAAGGCGGCACCGAGCCGAAGCCGGGTGGCGTGCGCCTGCACCGCTTCGACGACGAACTCGGCAACCTGCCGTGGGTGCGCGGCGTCGGCGATCTCGAAGTACAGGTCGTACTGTTCTACGTCGCCTGCGGTCACCGCCCAGGCGCCGTGGTCGTCCTTCTCCGGGTTCGATTGGCCGGGGACGACGGTCCAGGAGGCCAGATCGACAGTGCCGATCTGCTCGGAGGCGGGTACCGGATTGACCATGGTCATCACCATCTCGAACGTGGTTTCGATGTGAACGTACGCTCCGACGCCGACGGCGGCAACGGTATGCGTGGTTGCTGTGGCCTATGGTGCCGGGCTCGCATGATCGAGGTGGCGGAACAGACACGTCGATTGTGTGGCCTGCCGGCGACTTGACGCGCCCTGGGGACAAGGCCGGCCAGCGCTGGGTCGTCACAGGGGATAGGCCTTGGTGACGGAGATTTTGGTGTCGCCGAGGAAGAGCCAATCTGGTGGGGGGACGAAGCCGGGGAGTGTGGACATTTCGGTGGGGTTGGGGCTGATGTCGGTGGCTCGCAGTCGGATCGTGTCGTTGGTGGCCGCTACGGTGAGTGTTGCCTCTACGCCTGCCGGGCCGGGGGCGTGGAAGGTGAAGCCTGCTGGGTCGGCGGTGATGGGGCGGCCTTCGACGGTCAGGGTGCGCACGGTCGCTGTGGTCTCGTCCACTCGCAGGGCGATCGTGTTCGCGCCGCGTTCCGAACGGATGCGGACGCGCAGGGTTCGTTCGTTGCGGGAGGTCGTGTCTGCGAGTACCTGCAGTGAGGGCGGCGGTAGAGGGGCGGCTTCTGCCGGGCTGGCGAGTTTGGATTCGCCGGCCCATGGCCCGGTCGGTGGGTTTCTGGTGCCGGTGTAGCGGCGGGCCCATTGGTCGGGGTTCCTGGAGGTCAGCCAGACGGCCTGGCCGGTGTCGGCGTCGAGGCCGTACGCGAGGCTGGTGCGCCGGGGGTGCTGTTTGTCGAAGGGTTCGGTCAGGAGGCCCACCGCCGCCAGGGTGATGGACATGGTCAGTGCGGTGAGGGGGATCAGTGGGGAACGCCTGCGTAGCCACACGGTTTCGATCAGCGGGAGCAGGAGTCCGGTGAAGAGGATCATCAGGGGGATGGGGGCGTAGCCGACGTACTGCAGGCCCGTGGGCAGGGTGTTCCATGCGGTGGGCAGCAGGATGAGGGCGGCTGGGATGAGGCCGGTGCTGAGGGCGAGGGTGCGCCATTGCGGTGGGCAGTGGAGTGCGGCCAGTCCGCCGAGTGCCGCCCCGAGGGTGGGCCAGGTGGCGAGGTGGGCGGCTCCGGGGGAGACGATGCCGAGTGCGAGGGCGATCAGGGCTGTCCAGGTCAGGATGCCGAGTGACAGTTCGGTGGTGCCGATGCGGCGGCGGAGCAGGGCGTACCAGGTGATCAGGAGGGTCGTCGCGAGGGTCAGGACGGCGAGCCACAGCAGTTCGGGACGGTAGGGCGTGGTGGTGGCGGTGCCGTTGAGTTCGGGGCGGAACGCTTTGAGCAGGTCCCAGAAGTAGATGCCGATGCCTGTCCCGGCTGCGATGGGGATCAGGGCGAGCGCGGTGCCGAGGAGGGTGCGCCGTAGCGTGACGATGTCGCGGCGGCGGGTCAGGAGGATCAGGGTCAGTGTCGCCAGCAGGGCGAGGGCGGCCAGGCCGGCGGCGGTCCAGGCGGGGTAGCGGATCAGCAGGCCGGGTGGGAGGTTGAAGTAGACCAGGTTGTCCCTCCTGGTGGTCAGTTGCGCGACGTCGGCGGTGCCGAAGGAGCGTACGAGGGCGAGCGTGTTGTCGCCCATCTGCTGGAGTGCGGCGAGGTCGACGTGGGCGGGGTCGTCGAGGATGTTGTGGTAGAGGGTGCCGGCGTTGGCGTACGCGGAGTCGAGGACGGCCATTCCGCCCGGCTTGAAGGCGGTGAAGTCGGTGTCGTTGTTGAGCAGTTTCATGAGCTCGGCGTACACGGAGTCGGCCACCGGCATGGGAGCCGCCGATCCGAATGCGGAGATCAGGCCGGCGTTCGGCTCGGTGCTGCGGAGCATGAGCACCGGCCCTTTGGAGCCGCGGGCCTCGTTGTTGAGCACCACGTTCGGCCCTTGGGCGAGCGGGTGCTCCTTGACGAACGCCTCCGATCCCAGCAGCCCCGTCTCCTCGGCGTCGGTGATGAGGAAGACGACGTCGTTGCGCAGCCGGGTCCCGTCCGCGACCAGTGCTCTGGCCGTCTCGATGGCGCTGGCCGTGCCGGCTCCGTCGTCGTTGGCGCCGGGGCCTTCGGGGACGGAGTCGTAGTGGGCGGTGACGAAGATCCGGCCGGTGGGAGCGGTCCCGGGTATGACCGTGACGATGTTGTAGACGCGCCCGGCGGTGACGGGTTCGCCTGGTTCGCTGCGGGGTGCGACGCCCACCGCCTCCTGCACCTCCGGCTTCAGGCCCAGCCGTCGTAGTTCGCCGACCAGGTAGTCCCGGACCCGGGCGTGCTCGGCCGTGCCGACAGGGTGCGGAGCGACGGCGATGCGTTCGACCTGGGTGAAGGCGCGCGCTGCGCTGAACGTCTGGTCGGGGGCGTCGGCGGGGCTCACCGCGGTGGGGGTGATGTCCCTGATCGCGGCGATGCCGATCAGCACGAGCACGCACAGGGCGATGAGGCCGGTGACGCGTGCACGCCGTCCCGTCGGGTGCCGCTTTTCGGGTGATGTCATTTCGTACGCTCCCAAGCTGGCGCCCCGCTGTCGGGGGATCACCACGGGGAGTATTGCAGAAAAAATCCTGCATAAAAAGTTCTGCAAGTGGCATGAGGCCGGGAACGTGGCGAAGGCCGTCGATTCCGCAGCCCAGCGGGACCTAGGCGCTCGGTGCATCACTGAGAGAGCGGATCAGGCCGACCATCCCGGCCTCGATGCCGTCCATGCCGCGTCCGCGACGGATCTTCCACGTACGGCAAGCACTTCAAGCATCTCTTGACATAGCACGCAGTTGTAATAGATGCTCAGTGAAGTTAGAAGCTATCACCAAACGGAGCAGTGATCTCGAGACCACTACCCCCGCCGAGGACGCGCTGACCCGGCATCACAACCCTGCCGAGGACAGACCCCGACGAAAACCCCAGAAAGGAACACCATGATGAACAGCCCCACCGTCCTCGTCACCGGAGCGACCGGAACCGTCGGATCCGCCTTGATCCCCGCCCTGCGGTCTCGCGGCGCCACCGTCCGTGCCATGATCCGCAACCCCGGCCGTCCGATCCCCGGCGTCCAGAACGTCGTCGCCGACCTGCGCGACCGGGCATCGGTCACCGCCGCGCTGAAAGGCGTCGACGCGGCGTTCCTCAACAGCCCCTCCGCGCCGGACGCCGCCGCCCTCCAGATCCTGTTCGCCGACGCCGCCCGCGACGCGGGCCTGAACCGGCTCGTGCTGCTCTCCCAGTACGCGGCCCGCGCCGACTCGCCGGTGCGGTTCCTGCGCTGGCACGCCGAAGTCGAAGCACACCTCCAGCGGATCGGCCTCGACCACACCGTGCTGCGCCCCAACCTCTATCTGCAGGCACTGCTCGGATTCGCCGGCACCATCGCGCAGGGCTGGTTCGGCGCGCCCATCGGCGACGCCGCCGTCAGCGCGATCGACACCAGGGACATCGCGGACACGGCCGCGGTCGTCCTGACCGGTACGGGGCACACCGGCCGGATCTACACCCTGACCGGGCCCCGCGCCGTGACCCACGGCCAGATCGCCCAGGCGCTCTCCGCGGCCACCGGACGGGACATCGCCTTCCATGACACATCCGCCGACCAGTTCACCGCCGCGCTGACCGGGATCCTTCCGCCCTGGCAGCTCGACGGCCTGGTCGAGGACTACGCCCACTACGCCAGGGGCGAGGCCGCCGAGGTGCACACGTCCGTACCCGATCTCACCGGACGCCCCGCGCGCGACATCACCGACTTCGCCCGCGACTTCGCCCCCGCGTTCCGCCCGGCGTGACGCCCGCGACCGGCACCCAGGACCGGCACCAGCCGCAAGGAAAGGCTCGATGATCTACCACTGCATCCGTTTCACCCCCGAGCCCGGCGTCTCGGAGGCGGACCGGCAGGCGGCCCTGGAAAGCGTGCGCGAGGCCGCCCGAGCCATCCCGGCCATCAAGTCACACGTCGTCGGCCCCGACTTCGGCGGGGACTATGAATACGGCGCCATCTCGTGATCGAGGACCTCGAAGGCTACGCGGAGATGATGAACCACCCGGCCCACCTCGAGGTGGACCGCAACGGGCTGCCGCTGGTCGACAGGTTCGCCTCGTTCGACATCACCGACGACCCGGACCCGGAGATCGGCACCAAGATCGCCGAAATCCACCGCCGCCACGCCGCCGCCACGCCGCCGCCACGCCGCCGCTACGCCACCGTCCCCGACATCGCCATCCTGGTCGCCGAACTCCCCGAATACGCCGGCCACGCCACCCCACCGGCCAACGCCGGCTGACCACGACCCCGAACGACCACAGTCACACGCCTGGGCTGGGGCCACGTTCTGACCGGTTGATCCACGAGCCCGGCCATCACCACTATCCCTGGCCCGCCGCGCGAGCACGGCACTCATCCTGAAACCTAAGTTGCCTTGATTGCGGCAACCTCGATAGCCTAAAGTGATGATGAGGAAGCGGGATCTGGAGCGACGGATGCGCAAACTAGCCAAGGAGTATGGCGTGTCCGTTCGTTCAACCGAGGGCGGTAACCACACCAAGTGGTATGCCGGCTCGGAGGCGATGCCTGTGCCTCGCCATTCGGAGGTCAACGAGCGTACGGCGAGAGGAATCCTGGAGAACTGGGAGAACATCCTTGCTGAGGCCGCGAAGGAGCAGGGGGAGCAGTGAACAAGCGCCAGACTTACACCATCACCGCCAGCAGGAGTGATGGCTGGTGGGCTTTGACCGTCTCCGGACCCGGCCTCAGGCGGAGTTACCACACCCAGGTGAAGCGTTTGGAGCAGGCTGAGGAGATGGCGCGCGACCTGGTGGTCACCATGCTGGATGTGGACCTCTCTGAGATCGGCGCCGAGTTCGAGTTGACCGTGGCCGACGACGAAGTGGCCGCAGAACTGGAGGCCACGCTGGTTACCCGCCTCGCGGCGACCCTCGTCAGGCAGAAGGCCGCCGAGGCGACGCAGACGACGGTGGCTGATCTGGCGCGAAGAGGTTATGTTCACCGCGATATCGGTTACCTGCTGGGGATGTCGCACCAGGCAGTCGGAAAGCTGCTGAACGAGGCGGAGAAGGGGTTGGCCGCTTCTGGTGACGATGTCAGTACGCGTCATGCGGCACTTTTCTGTGATGAAACGCTCACTCAGCTTCACATGTCGGGCGACGCTGAAGCACTGTTCAAGTCTTACCTGTTCGACGTGGCCGCGAGCGATCCAGGGGAGGGCAGCCTGGACAGGCTGAGGGCGCTGGGCGAGCAACTGCGGCACGGCAAACGGCGGCGGCTGACAGACGCCTGATCGCACGGCTTTAGGCGGAGGCTATCTTCGGAGTGGACACTGCTCATTCAGGATCCAGTCCGAAGACAGCGAAACCTCGCTTCCTGACGGCCGTAGCACGGCGGACCCTGCGTAGGAGGTAGGTCGTCGGCCAAATGCGGTTCCGTCGAGGGCTTGATGAAGGGTCAAGAGACGCTGGACGAGGAGGCCGTCCATGTGTTGCAGGCTTGCGGGGACCTGGCGCGAAAGCCCTTGTCGAGCCAAGAGGCGATGTTGCGCCCCTTGCCGTGGGAGCGGACCCGGAATCCTTCGTCCCCGCTAAGCCGTGCGAGCTTCACCAAGATCTTCCAGTCATCTTTGCCGCGTCCCCTCAGGGAGTCCCAGACGCTGCCGATGAACACTCCACCCAGGCACTCCGCTTGCAGCTCTTTGCGGCGGCTTTGCTGGTCCAGTTCGCTCTTGTTCCGGTAAGCGTGGCGATCGAAAGCGTCCCGGATGCCGGTGAGGTTCTGCACGTGGTGCCCGTACTCGTGGGCAGCCAGCGCGAACAGGAACAGGTCGGAGGGATCATCCAGTATGGAGCGCTTCAGTTGCACGAGCAGGCGCCGCTCGGCGCCGCAGTACCTGGCCACGGCCTCACCCCAGGGGACTCCGCAATACTTGCGTGGCTTGGCGATGAATCCGATCTTGGCCTCGGCGAAGGGCAGTCCCGCTTGTTTGAAGTGGGCGCCCCACGACCGGTTGAGACAGGTCACCACTGCGGTCAGGTACCGCTTGGCAGCGGCGATGTCGTTCGGCTCGATCGCGCGTTCCGGGCACTTGTCCTGGGGCAGTTTGCCCGTGCGGTACAGCGTGTTCGCCGTAAGTATCTGATCGTTTATGGGGTACGCGGATGCCGGCCGTGCGATACCGGATAACACCAGGCAAATGATCGCGGATGCGGCGATGAGGCTGGTAAGACGCATGATCGGCATCTTAGGGATGGGGGGTTGCCACTCAGCCGAACCCCTCGCGAAGAGGCGCATCTCCGTGTGCTGCGACGCAGGCGCAATCCGGGCTTGACGTGTTCCTACGCCTGGACGCCTTCCAGTATCGCTGGACGTCGACGGTCGGATCCGAGCTTGGGTCGCAGGGGTTCCGTCAGGAGCCGGAACGCGACCCCAGCGCTGTCAACAGAGCAGGGGGCGCGTTCATTCGTGTGTACGCATTCACCTACGGAAACGCCGTTGATGAATCACTTGGCCAGGTGACGGCTGATCACCAAGCGCTGGATCTGGTTGGTGCCCTCGAAGATCTGCATGATCTTGGCCTCGCGCATGTACCGCTCCACCCGGAACTCCCGCGTGTACCCGTACCCACCCAAAACCTGCACCGCGTCCGTCGTCACCTTCATCGCCGTGTCCGTGGCCACCAGTTTCGCGACGCTGGCCTGGCGGCTGTACGGGAGGCCGGCGTCACGGCGGCGGGCCGCGTCCAGGTAGGTGGCGCGGGCAGTGTCGACGCCGGCGGCCATGTCGGCCAGGAGGAAGCCGAGGCCCTGGTGGTCGATGATCTTCTTGCCGAACGTCTGGCGTTCCTTCGCGTACGCCACCGCCTCGTCCAGGGCCGCCTGGGCCAGGCCGGTCGCGCAGGCGGCGATGCCGAGGCGGCCCGAGTCGAGGGCGCTGAACGCGATCTGCAGGCCCTGGCCCTCCTCGCCGATCAGGCGGTCGGCGTCCAGGATGGCCCCGTCCCAGTGGGCGCTGGTCGTGGGGATGGCGTGCAGGCCCATCTTCTCCTCCGGGCGGCCGAACGTCAGGCCGTCGGCGGCACCCGGGGCGAGGAAGCAGGAGATGCCACGGGAGCCCTCGCCCGTGCGGGCGAACAGGGCGTAGAAGTCGGCGATGCCGCCATGGGTGATCCACGCCTTGTTGCCGGTGATCCGGTAACCGCTCTCGACCCGTTCCGCCTTGCAGGTCAGCGCGCCGGCGTCGGAGCCGGCCTGGGGCTCCGAGAGGCTGTAGCCGCCGATGAGGCGGCCGGCCAGGAGGTCGGGCAGCCAGCGTTCCTGCTGCTCGGGCGTGCCGTACGTCGCCACCGGGAAGCAGGCCAGCGTGTGCACGCTGGTCGCCACCGCGACGGCGGCCCAGCGCATCGCCAGCTCCTCGATGACCTGGAGGTACACCTCGTACGGCTGCCCGCCCCCGCCGTGCTCCTCCGGGTAGGGCAGGCCGAGCAGGCCCGCCGCGCCCAGCGTGGCGAACAGGCCCTCGGGGTACGTCTCCGCCCGTTCGTGCTCGTCCACCCGGCGCGCCAGTTCCTTGTCGGCGATCTCCCTGGTCAGGTCGATGAGGTCCTTGGCGTCCTGGGAGGGCAGCAGCCGGTCAACTGTCACTGTTCGAGCTCCTGGTGGCGGTCAATGTCACCTGTTCTGAGGTGAAACGTCAACTGTTCTGGTTGAAGGGCAACTGTTCTGGTCTCTTGGGGAAGCTAGTCGTTCTGGACTGATGGCTGGTCTTCGTCCGTGCGCTGGGGCCTCACAGGGTTTCCAGAGTCTTCTTCGCGCGGTCGCGGAACTCCGCCACGCGGGCGAGCTTGATGTCCTCGTACCCCCGGATCAGCTCCGGCAGCCCCGCGAGTTCCTCGACCGCCGCCGCGTTGCCGGGGTTGAGACGGGTCAGGGCGGTGTGGATCATGGTGCGGTACTCGGTGACCAGTTCGCGTTCGACCCGCCGCACCTCCGCGCGGCCGAATACGTCGAACGCGGTTCCGCGCAGCACCCGCGCCGCCCGCAGGCCGCGGAACAGGACGCCGGCCGAGCGGCGCAGGCGGATCTTACGCTTCATGCCCATCGCGCGCAGCACCGGCGGGTGCAGCAGCACCGACACGACGGCGTCCGCGCCGAACTCGCGCTCGCGCCGCGCGACCTCGGCGGGGTCGAGGTGGAGGCGCGCGACCTCGTACTCGTCCTTGTAGGCCATCAGTTTGTGCAGGCCGCGGGCGTAGGCCGTGGCGATGGCGGCGCCGGGCTCGGCGCCCGCGCGTTCGACGGCCAGCGCGGTCACGTGGCGGACGTCGCCGGCGTACGTACGGGCGTAGGTCGCGTTCTGGTAGCCCGTCAGGTCGGCGACCCGGGTGGCCACGAGCTCCTCCAGCTCCTGGGGCGCCTCCGGCTCCGAGCCGGGCAGCGCCGCCCGGCGGACGGCCTCCGGGTCGGCCACGGCGGCCCGCCCCCAGCGGAAGGCGGCCAGGTTCTGCTCGACAGAGGCCCGGTTGAGGGTGATGGCACGCTCGATCGCGTCGGCGCCGACGGGCAGGCAGCCTCGCTGGTACGCGGCCCCGAGCAGCAGCAGGTTGGCCGGCATGTGGTCGCCGAACAGCGCCTCGGACAGGGCGTGGGCGTCCACGCAGAGCTGCTCCTTGGTGGCCGAGGCCACCCGCGTGACCGCGTCGGCGTGGCCCGGCACCGGCACGCGGCCGGTCACCATGGCGGCGGTGGGGACGACGGCGGTGTCGAGCACGGCGACGGTGCGTTCGGGGGAGGCCACGGCGAGGGTGGCGTCGGCGGCCGCGCCGAGCACGTCGAAGCCGATGATCACGTCGGCGCCCCCCCGCGAGGCGCGTACGGAGCCGACAAGCGGGCGCTTGGAGAGCCGCACGTCGCTGACCACGGGGCCGCCCTTCTGCGCGAGCCCGGTCTGTTCGATCCCGGCGGCGTGCAGGCCGTCGAGATGGGCGGCCATCTGCAGGATCTGGGAGACGGTGACGACGCCGGTGCCGCCGATGCCGGGCATTCTGACCAGTACCTCGTCCCCATGCTGGGTCACGGGGTCGGTGAGCTCGACGGGGAGGGGTGGCGGGGTCGGCCGCGGCTTGCTGGTGCCCGGTTCGATCAGGAGGAACGAAGGGCAGTCGCCCTTGAGGCAGCTCAAATCAGTGTTGCAGGACGCCTGATGGATGCGGGTCTTGCGGCCGTACTCGGTCTCGACCGGCTGCACGGACAGGCACGTCGAGACGTCCCCGCAGTCGCCGCAGCCCTCACAGACCCGCTCGTTGATCAGCACCTTCTCGGCGGCCACGGGCACTTTGCCGCGCTTGCGCAGCCGCCGCTCCTCGGCGGCGCAGCGGTCGTCGTGGATGAGCACGGTCACGCCGCCGGCCGCGGCCAGCTCCTTCTCGACCTCGGGCAGGTCGTCGCGGTGCCGTACGGAGGCGATCGGCGCGAGCCGCACCCCGCGGTACGTCTCCGGCTCGGGCGTGGTGATCACGATCTTGCGGACGCCCTCGACGGCCAGCTCCTCGGCGAGCGCGGGCACGTCCAGCCGCCCCTCGGCGCGCTGCCCGCCGGTCATGGCCACGGCGTCGTTGTAGAGCAGTTTGTACGTCATCGTCACCCCCGCCGCGACGGCGGCCCTGATCGCCAGGGAGCCGGAGTGGTGGTAGGTGCCGTCGCCGATGTTCTGCACGAAATGCCGGTCCTCGGTGAACGGCGCCAGCCCGATCCACTGGGCGCCCTCGCCGCCCATCTGGGTGATGCCGACCTGGGTGCCGCGCCCGTGCCCGTCCAGCGCGATCATCGCGTGGCAGCCGATGCCGACGCCTACCAGCGTGTCGTCCGCGGTGCGGGTGGAGGTGTTGTGCGGGCAGCCGGAGCAGAAGTACGGGGTGCGGGCGGCGACGACCGGGAGCAGGCCGCGCCGGCGTTCCCGGCGCGGAGGAGTGAGACCGAGGCAGGTGGCGATGGCCTTGGCCACGTCCTCGGCGCTGAGCGTGCCCCTGGCGGTCAGCAGCTCGCGGCCCACGACGGCGGGGGCGCGCTCGCCGCCGTACAGGGCCTGCTTGAGCTGCCCTTCCAGGAACGGCACCTTGTCCTCGACCACCAGTACCTTGTCCAGGCCGGAGGTCATGGCGGCCAGCTCGGCGGCGTCGATCGGGAACGGCATCGCCAGCCTGATCAGGCGCAGGCCCAGCTCGTCGCGGGCCGCCTCGTCGAGGCCGAGGTCGGACAGCGCCCGCTCGACGATGGCGTACGTGGCGCCCGAGGCCAGAACGCCCAGGGTGGTGTTGCCGGCGCCGGACATGATCCGGTTGAGGCCGTGCGCGCGGGCGTAGGCGCGGGCCAGGTCGAGGCGGCGGGTGAGCAGGTCGTGCTCGGCGTCCAGGGCGGCGGCGCCGAGCAGGATGGGGGAGGGGCCCCTGGACTCCTGCCCGGGAACGGGGATGCCGGCGCGCAGCGGGCCGAGGTCGACGGTGGCCGAGGCGTCGGCGATGTCCGCGACGATCTTCAGGCCCACCCACAGGCCGGTGGCCCGCGACATGGCCACCGCGTGCAGCCCGTACTCGATGATCTCGGTCACGGAGGAGGGCGCGAGCAGCGGCAGCGACAGGCTCTGGCACATGGGCTCGCACGAGCTGGGCAGCGTGGAGGACTTGCAGCCGGGGTCGTCTCCGATCCACGCCACCGCGCCGCCGAGCGGCGCGGTGCCGGCCACGTTGGCGTGCCTGATGGCGTCGGCGGCGCGGTCGAGGCCGGGGTTCTTGCCGTACCAGAAGCCGGTGACGCCCTGGTGCCTGCGGCCGGGGACCTGGCCGAGCAGCTGGGTGCCGGCCACCGCAGTGGCGGCCAGCTCCTCGTTCAGCCCGGCCTGGAACACCACGCCCGCCTCGTCCAGGTACGGCTTCGCCCGGCCCATCTCCAGGTCGACGCCCGCCAGCGGCGAGCCCTGGTAGCCGGAGACGAACACGCGGGTGTCCAGCCCGCGGGCCTCGTCGAGGCGGCGCTGCTCCAGCGTCAGGCGGATCAGGGCCTGGATGCCGGAGATGAGCACCCGGCCGTCGGACGAGGTGTACTTGTCGTCGAGCGATACGGGGGCGGGAGTCTCGCTCACGCTCGAACCTCCTGGCTGTCGTACGTGCTGGGCGCTTACGTGAGATTCTCAGCACAGCAACCCGGGCAGGATGTGCGCAAGTATTAGATGAGAAAGTAGGTCGAAAACGCAAACAATATGAGCTGACGGGGTGTCCGGCTCGATTTGTTTGCGCCCGAAGGAGGCGTTCTCCGTGCCTGAGATCGACGAGATCGATCACCATGTGCTGCGGCTGCTGCGGGAGGACGGGCGCAGGACGTTCTCCGAGATGGCCGAGCGGATCGGGCTGTCGGTGGCGGCGGTCAAGCGGCGGGTGGACCGGCTGCGCGAGCTCGGGGTGATCACCGGCTTCTCGGTGCAGATCGACTACGCCAAGCTCGGGTGGGGGATCGAGGCGTTCACCGAGCTGCGCTATCCGGGCACGACGCCGGTCAGCGAGATCATCCGCACCGCGGCGGACGTGGCCGAGGTGCAGGCCGTCTTCACCATCGCCGGTGATCCGGACGCGCTGATCCACGTACGGGTGCGGGACCTGGGGCACCTGCAGAAGGTCATCGACCGGCTGCGCCGGGCCGGGGACGTCACGGGGACGAAGACGCTGCTGGTGCTCGGTTCGTGGACCAGGGACGCGCCGGTCCCCTGAGAGCTCCGTGAGGTGCCCTGAGCAGGTCAGCGGGTTCGCCCGGGGTGCGGGTCGCGGCGGGAGAACGAGCGTACGAGCAGGCCGATCGCGAGCAGCACGGCGACGCCCAGGCCGAGCATCCAGAGCGACGCGCCGGTCAGAGGGAGGGACTGGGTCCGGTGGTGCGCGGGGGGCGGCACCTCGGCACCGGCGGCGGGGGCCATCGGCTCGCCCTGGCCTTCGGCGATCTCGGACCCGATCGGCCCGGCCTGCTTGTGCTCCTCGCGATCATGGTGCTCGCGGCCGCGCGCCGCCCCGTCGCCCGTCTCCTCCTCCGCGATTTCGCCGGTGGGGGGTGTGGGGTCCGGTGACGGCGCGGCGCCGATGACGGCGGTGCCGGCGCAGGAACGGTTGTCCGCCGTGTTCTCCTCGCGCCCACCGGTGTGCACGGTGGCGCAGCTCTCGATCAGTCCGGAGATGCCCGGAATGACGGTGTAGGTGAACGTCCTGCGCTCGTTCGGGGCCAGCTCGCCGAGCGGACAGATGAGGGCCGGCCCCGTGGCGGGGCATTCGGCGGGCCGCTCCCCGATCGTGGCGCCGTCGCCGCCGGGATGATCCTGCACGGTGACGTCCACCGCCTGCGACGGGCCGTGGTTGACGACCGTCAGCCGGTAGGCGACGTGGTTGCCGGCGGGCGCCGTGGCCGGGGCGTGCTTGACGATCTCGACCTCGGCCACGGAGCGCGCCTGGACGATGAGCTGGGCCTCGTCGGCGGTCGCGTTCGGGGAGGTGACGTAGGCGCGGTTGGTGAGGTTCGTGCCGTCGGGGAGCTCGGGGCCGGCCGTGACCGGGATCTCGTACGTGATCTCGCGGCCAGGCGCGATCGTCAGGCCGGAGCCGCCGCAGACGACGGTGTGGCCGGTCGCGGAGCAGTCGGCGGGGAGCAGGCCGAGGGCGAGGTCCTGGTCGAGCAGGCCGGTGACGAGGACGTCGTCGGCGTCGCGGTCACCGGTGTTCGTCACGGTCACGGCGTAGACGGCGGCCGCGCCGGCGATCGGGGGGTCGGGGGTGAGGACGTCGGTGACGCGCAGGATCGCGTTCCTGTCCGGCGGCGGCGGTGGCACGGCCAGGTCGGCGGCAGAACGCCCGGAGTTCCCCGCCTCACCGGCCCGCCGCGAGTCACGGGCCGAGGGCGGCCCAGGGTGGCGCGGCTCGCGGATGGAGGACGGTCCAGGTTCGCGCGGGTCGCGGACGGAAGGCCAGAGCGGCCGGGAGTCGTCGGCGACGGGGGCGGGCGGCCGTGGGGCCACCGCTGTGACCGGGGCCGGCCAGAAAGTGGCGGCCAGCGCGGCCAGTGCGGTGATCGCCCCGAATCTGGGCGTGCCCATGTCCTACCCCCGACGTCGTACGTGCTCGGCCCGGGGCCGATCCTCCTCCCTCCGGACGGGCAAAAGGCCGGTCAGACCGCAATCATGCGCCCCCATGACGTGATCTTTGCCCGCCGGGTTCAGCGCTGGACGAACAGCTCTCCTCCGGCCGGGGACCGCACGCGTACCGTGAGAGCCATGGAGGGCGTCGCGCGTTACGACGAGATCGCCGACTTCTACGCGTCCGGCTGGAGCGACACCATCGACGACCCGGCCTCACTGCGCCTGCTGGCCCTCCTGGAGCCGATCGCGGGCCGCCGGGTGCTGGAGCTCGCCTGCGGGCACGGCCGGATCAGCCGCGAGCTGGCCCGCAGGGGCGCCGAGGTCGTGGGGGCCGACATCTCGGCCGCCCTGATCGGCAAGGCCGAGGCCGCCGAGCGCGCGGCCCCGCTCGGCGTGCGTTACCTGCACGCCGACGTCACCGCCGACGGCCGGCTGCGTGAGCTGGGCACGTTCGACGCGGTGGCGTGCGCTTTCGGCCTGTCCGACATCGACGATCTGGACGGCGCGGTCGCCGCCGCGGCTGCGGCGCTGCGCCCGGGAGGGCTCTTCGCCTGCTCGATCCTGCACCCGTGCTTCCCCGGCGGCCCCGGCGTCTCGGGCTCCTGGCCCGCCCACGCGAGCTACCAGGCCGAGGGCTGGTGGCGGGCCGACGGTGAGCAGTCGTCGCTGCGCCGACAGGTGGGCGCCAACCACCGGACGCTGGCGACGTACGTCAACACGTTCCGCCGCCACGAGCTGTGGCTGGACGAGCTGGCCGAGCCCGAGCCGGACCCGGTCTGGGCGGCGCGCCGACCGGAGGCGGCCAGGCACCCCGTCTTCCTCGTCATGAGATGCGTCAGGAGCTCAGCGGCGCGGCTTCCGGTCCGGACGGCGTGACAGGGCCGGCACCAGGCCGCGCGGCATGAAGAGCACCACCACGATGAGCACCAGCGCGTACACCGCGTACGACAGCACGCTCGGCGCGTACGTCGGCATCCCCGGCAGCGACGCCAGCCGGTCCAGCCCCTGCACCAGCAGGGTGATCGCGGTGGCCCCGACGACGGCGCCCCAGATCGTCCCCAGCCCGCCGACCACCGCCATCACGATGTACTGGATGGAGATGAGCACGGGGAAGGACCCGGGCGCGACGTACCCGGTGTAGAAGCAGTAGATGCCCCCGGCGAGCCCGGCGAAGGTGGCGGACAGGGCGAAGACCACCAGCTTGTAGCGGCCCACCGGGATGCCCGAGGAGGCGGCGGCCGTCTCGCTGGTGGCCAGCGCGCGCAGCGCGCGGCCGGGGCGGGAGGAGATCACGTTGTGCGTGATCAGCATGACCAGCGCCAGCCCGGCCCAGGTCAGGTACGCGTACGCCGCCGCCCCGTCGGCCTCGAACGAGCCCACGCTGAACTGCGGGATCGCCTGCAGCCCGATGTCGCCGCCGGTGAACTCCAGCTGCCCGGCCAGCGACAGCAGGATGAGCTGCATGGCGAGCGTGGCGAAGGCCAGATGGTGGCCGCGCAGGCGGAGCAGCGGCGTGCCGATGACGAGGGCGAAGACGGCCGCGGCCACGGGGGCGGCGAGCAGGCCGGCCAGCGGGGGCACGCCGCCGAGCGACAGGAGCGCGGCGGTGTAGGCGCCGATGGCGTAGAAGGCGCCCTGCCCGAGCGAGACCTGGCCGGCGTATCCCATGAGCAGGGAGACCCCGGCCGTGACGATGGCGGCCAGGCCGAGCAGGATGTAGACGGCCAGCGCGCTGTCGTCGAGCGTCGCGGGGAGCACGAGGGTGACGGCGGCGACCAGGAGGACGGCGGCCGGTTTGACATACCTGGTCATACCGTCTCCTCCGAGATGGCGGAGCGGCGACCGGCCTGCACGATCATGACGATGATCATCAGGCCGAGCGCCACCTCCAGCTGGTGGGAGCCGTAGCCGTACCCGGCGGCCATGGTCTCGGCCACGCCGAGCAGCAGCGCGCCGAAGAGCGCGATCACCGGCCGGGTGAGCGCGCCGAAGACGGCGGCGGCGAAGCCGTTGACGATGAGCGTCACGTCCGTGTCGAACGAGATCGGCCGCAGCGGCGTCACCAGCACCCCGGCGATGCCGCCGAGCAGCCCGCCCAGCGCGAACGCCAGCAGCCCCATCTTGCGGACGTCGATGCCGACGACGCGGGCGGCGTAGGGGTTGGAGGCGCACGCTGTCAGCGCCTTGCCCAGGTAGGTGCGGCCGAAGAAGAGCGCGAGCAGCACGAACGTGGCCGCCGTGACACCGATGACGAGCAGGTGCTGCGTCTGGATGTGGGCCCCCGCGACGGTCACCGAGCCGGCCAGCCCGGGGGCCGAGCGCGGCTGGTCGCCCCACAGGACGATCTCCACGGCGTACGCGAGCACGCCCACCCCGAGCGTGACGATCAGCGAGGCGAGCGGCGTGGTGCCGGGCTTGCCGATGGCGGCCAGCCCGGTCAGCAGGCCCGCCACCGCCGCCGCGAGCACGGCGGCCAGCTCGCTCAGCCCGTGCGGGAAGCCGAGCCCGAGCAGGGAGGAGGTGCAGAGCCCTGCGACGACGGCGAACGTGCCCTGGGCGAAGTTCACCACGCCCGTGACGCGGTGGATGGTGACCAGGCCGCTGGCGATGAGGGCGATGGCGCAGCCGACTGCCAGGCCGTTGAGGAGATACGTCAGGAAAGCGCTCATGTGACCGCACCGCCCAGATAAGCGGCCGCCACTCGCGGGTCCCCGGCCAGCTCGGCGCAAGGCCCCTCGGTCACCAGCCGCCCGGACTCCAGCACGTACGCCCGCGAGCACAGCTCGAACGCCAGCCGCGCGTTCTGCTCGATGAGCAGCACCGTCAGCCCCTGGGACCGGTTCAGCTCGGCCAGGTGCGCGGCCAGGTCGGCGGTGACGTTGGGGGCGAGCCCGAGCGACAGCTCGTCCACCACCAGCGCCTCGGGGCGCGACATCATCGCCCGCCCGAACGCCACCATCTGCTGCTCGCCGCCGGACAGCACGCCCGCCCGCCGCCCCGCCAGCTCGGCCAGCCGGGGCAGCAGCTCGTAGACGGGGGAGGGGTCGCGCAGGCCCGAGCGCCAGCCGCCGAGGGCGAGGTTGTCGGCGACGGACAGGTCGGGGAAGAGCTGGCGGCCCTCGGGGATGAGCGCGAGCCGCCCGCCGATCCGCACCGTGCCCGAGGCGGGGGTGATCAGGCCGGCCAGCGTGTTGGCCAGGGTGGACTTGCCGGCGCCGTTCGGGCCGAGCAGGGCCACCATCTCGCCGTCGCCGACCGTGAGCGTGAGGTGGTCGAGCGCGGTCGCGGTGCCGTACGAGACCACCAGGTCCTGGACCTCGATCATGAGGCCTGTCCGAGGTAGGCGGCCAGCACCAGGGGATCGGCGCGGATCTCGGCGGGCGGGCCGTCGGCGATCACCTGGCCCAGGTCGAGCACCACGACGCGGTCGGCGAGCCGGGTCACGAACGCCACGTCGTGCTCGACCAGCAGGATCGTCAGCCCGCTCGCCCGCAGCTCCTCCACCAGCGTCGCCAGCCGTTCGCGTTCCTCGCCGCGCAGCCCGGAGGCGGGCTCGTCGAGCAGCAGCAGGCGGGGCCGGGCGCACAGGGCGCGGGCCAGCTGCAGGGCCCGCTGCTGGCCGATCGGGAGCCGGTCGGCGGGCCGGTCCGCCCATTCGGCCAGCCCCACGCGTTCGAGCGCGGCGTCGGCCTCGGCCGCGTTCTCGCGCTCGGCGAGCCGGTGCCGCGGCAGCCGCAGCGCCGCGGAGACGAACCCCGCCTTGGTGCGCCCGTGCGAGCCCACCATGACGTTCTCCCTGACCGTCATGCCGCGGAACACGCGGGCCGCCTGGAAGACGATCGACATGCCGAGGCGGGCCCGCCGGTGCGGCGCGAGCCGGTCCACCCGGTGCCCGAGGAACGTGATCCGGCCGTGGTCGGCCGCCAGATGCCCGGTGATCAGGTTGAACAGGGTGGACTTGCCGGCCCCGTTCGGGCCGATCACCCCGCAGACTTCGCCGTCCGCGACGCTCAGTGAGACGTCGCGGACGGCGTAGACGCCCCCGAAGCTCCGGGAGACCCCACTGACCGAGAGCGCGCTTTCGTCCGGCACACCTCACCCCGCCGCGTTGACGGTCTTGGTGAGCTGCTCCTTGGCCCACTCCGTCGGGACGAACTGGCCGTTCTTCACCGTGTTGACCGAGATGTACTCGGGCGACAGGCCGGAGTGGTCGGTGGCGGAGTAGCGGAAGCGGCCGTTGGGCGTGATCAGGTCCATGCTCTCCAGCGCCTGCTGGATCTTGGTCTTGTCGGTGCTGTTCGCCTTCCTGATGGCCTCGAACAGCAGCAGCGAGGCGCTGTAGCCGTCCTGGGCGAACTGCGGGGGCGGATAGCCGTGTTTCTCCTGGTACGGCTTGGCCATCTGGTCGATGACCTGCTTCTGCTTGCCCTCCGGCAGGTGGTCGCCCACCACGCCGATGGCGCTCTGCACGGTCATGCCCTCGGCCGCGGCGCCCATCGGCTCCAGCCACAGCTTGCTCGCCTGCGACGCGGTCAGGAACAGCGGCGTCTTCAGCCCGGAGGCCACGTACTGCTTGGCCGCCGTCACGCCGGGCGCGCCCGAGCCCCAGAACACCAGGGCCTCGGCCTTGGAGTCGCGCACGTGGGTGAACATGGGGCTGAAGTCGGAGGTGGTCGTCTCGTACGGCTCGTCCACGGCGATCGTCACGCCGTACTTGGCCGCCAGGGCCACCATCGCCTTGTGACCGGAGACCGAGTAGGCGCTCTTGGAGTCCCAGCCGACCGCGATCGTCTTGATGCCCTGGGCCTGGATGTACTGCAGGAAGCGCTCGGCGTACATGCTGGACAGGGCGGGGGTGACGAAGATGTAGGACTTGATCGGCTCGACCTGCTCCTGCGCCGGCGCCAGCGACAGGTACGGCATCTTGTCGCGCTGCGCGAGCGGCTCGACCGCCAGCGCCGAGTTGGAGAACACCGGGCCGATCAGCGCGTCGATCTCGCCCTTGATCTGGTTGTAGGCCACGATGCCCTGGTCGGGGGCGGTCTTGTCGTCGCGGGTGACCAGCTCGACCTTGCGGCCCAGCAGCCCGCCCTGGGCGTTGACCTGCTCGACCGCCAGCTCGACGGCCTTCTTGTCCTCGCTGCCGAGCGGGGTGTAGTTGCCGGTCAGGGAGACGAGCAGGCCCACCTTGATCGGGTCGGCGGCGCCGGAGCCCTGCTCGCCTCCGCCTCCTCCGCAGGCGGTCACGGCCAGCAGCAGGCAGGCCAGGGACGGGAGAAGCCGGCGCATCAGGACCTCCTGGGCGGGGCGATGTGGCCCCGAATGTAGGCATGTACATTACGGCTGTCAATAGAGTGCCGAATTTCGGGAGACAAGCTGTTATGAGGCCTCAGTCGGTGATTCTGACCTTCCTCGGGGACCACGTATACGGCCGCGGGGTCTGTGTCTCGTCGGGCAGTTTCATCGAGGCGTTCGCCCGGGTCGGCATCTCGGAGGAGGCCACCCGCTCGACGCTGACCCGGATGGTGCGGCGCGGCCTGCTGCGCCGGCAGCGATCGGGCCGGCGCATGTACTTCGGCCTCACCCCGACCAGCGCCGAGGTGCTGAAGAACGGCGAGCGGCGCATCTGGCACAGCGGCGTGGTCAACGACGCCGACGAGGACCGGTGGACGCTGATCGGCTTCTCGCTGCCCGAGTCCTGGCAGCGGCAGCGGCACGAGCTGCGCTCCCGGCTGATCTGGGCCGGGTTCGGCCCGCTGCGGAACGGGCTGTGGATCGCTCCCGGCGAGGTGGACGCGGCCGGCGTGATCGACGACCTGGGCGCGAACGTCCGGGTCTTCTCCGCCGAGCCGCGCTCGCCGACGGACATGCAGGCCCTGGTCGCCGACGCCTACGACCTGGCCGGGCTGGGCGCCCGCTATCGCGACTTCCTGCGCCGCTGGGACCAGGCCGATCCGGCGCCCGACGCCCCCGACGACCTGGCCAGGTCGCTGACGCTGCTCACCGACTGGCTGGAGATCATCAGGACCGATCCGCGGCTGCCGCTGCGGCACCTGCCGCACGACTGGCCGGCCGAGAAGGCGCAGCGGGTGTGCCACACGCTGCACGAGCGGTTCCGGCCGGAGGCGGCGCGGGTGGTGGCGGGGCTCCTCGACACCGTGCCCGATGAAACTTGGGCAGAACGGTGACAGCGATCGGATAGTGGCCTAACTTGAGGGCTTGAGCGCGGAGGAGTGCCGATGCGGAATCAGGGGATGGGGTCGTGGCCCGCGCGCAGGGCACGTATGACGCCGGAGCGGGTCGCGCTGTCGTACCGGGGGCGCGATCACACCTACCGCGAGCTGTGCGAACGCGTGAACCGGCTGGCCTGCGCGCTGGCCGCGAGCTTCGGGGTGCGGCGCGGCGACCGCGTCGCCTTCCTCGGCGTCAACCAGCCCTCGGCGGTGGAGACGTTCTTCGCGGCGGGGCTGCTGGGGGCCGTGTTCGTGCCGCTCAACACCCGGCTGGCCCCGCCCGAGCTGCGTTACGTCCTCCAGGACGCCGAGCCGTCGGTCCTCGTGCTGGGCGAGGAACGCGACGGCGACGGACTGCCGGGACGGCACCTGCCCGCCCGCGACTACGAGACGCTGCTGGCGTCGGGGTCGCCCGAGCCCGTCGACGAGCCCGTGGGCCACGACGACGTGTGCCTGATCATGTACACCTCGGGCACCACGGGCCATCCCAAGGGCGCCATGCTCACCCACGGCAACCTCACCTGGAACACCTTCAACCTGCTCGTGGACGTGCCGCTGGCGCACGACGAGGTGGTGCTGATCAGCGCGCCGCTGTTCCACATCGCGGCGCTGGCCCAGACGCTGGTGCCGAGCGTGCTCAAGGGCGGGCGGGTCGTCCTGGAGCCGTCGTTCGACGTGGAGCGCACGTTCGACCTGATCGAGTCGGAACGGGTGACGGTGATGTTCGGGGTGCCGTCGATGTTCGGCTTCCTCGCCCGTTCGCCGCGCTGGGACAAGGCCGACCTGTCGAGCCTGCGGCACCTGCTGTGCGGGGGCGCGCCCGTGCCCGAGCCGCTGATCAGGACCTACCAGGAGCGCGGGCTGCTGTTCCTCCAGGGCTACGGCATGACGGAGGCCGCGCCGGGCGCGCTCTTCCTGGGCGCCGAGCGTTCCGTCGAGAAGGTCGGCACGGCCGGCGTGCCGCACTTCTTCTCCGACGTGCGGCTGGTCGCCCCCGACGGCTCGCCCGCCAGGCCCGGCGAGCCGGGCGAGCTCTACGTGCGGGGCCCCAACGTCATGCCCGGCTACTGGCGGCGGCCCGAGGCGAGCGCCGAGGTGCTGTCGGCCGACGGCTGGTTCCGCTCCGGCGACGTCGGCGTCGCCGACGAGGACGGCTACGTGCGGATCTCCGACCGGATCAAGGACGTGATCATCTCCGGCGGCGAGAACGTCTACCCCGCCGAGGTGGAGGGCGCCCTGTACGAGCACGCCGCGGTGGCCGAGTGCGCGGTGATCGGGGTGCCCGACCAGAAGTGGGGCGAGGTGGGCAAGGCCCTCGTGGTGCCGCGCCCCGGCGCCACGGCCGCGCCGGAGGAACTGCTGAAGCACCTGGACGGCCGCCTGGCCCGCTACAAGATCCCGAAATATGTTGAATTCGTGGCTGAACTGCCTAAGAACGCGGCGGGCAAGCTGCTCAAGGCCCCGCTGAGAGAGCTCTACGGAGGATGATCGCCCATGCGTACCTCACCGCCCTTCCGTGCCGACCACGTCGGAAGCCTGCTCCGCCCCCCGGAACTGCTGCGCGCCCGGCAGACCCGCACCGGCGAGGCGCTGCGCGAGGTGGAGGACGAGGCGATCAGGGCGGTCGTCCGCGGCCAGCGTGAGGCGGGCCTGCAGAGCGCCACGGACGGGGAGTTCCGCCGGGCGTCCTGGCACATGGACTTCATCTACCAGCTCGGCGGCATCGGCCAGGCCTCCGACGAGCAGATCACGGTGCGTTTCCACAACGAGCAGGGCGACATCGAGTTCACCCCGGCCGCCCTGCGGGTGCACGACCGGATCCGGCTGAACGAGCCGATCTTCGCCGACGACTTCGCGTTCCTGCGCGACACGGTGGAGCCGGGGGTGACGCCCAAGCTGACCATCCCGTCGCCGAGCATGGTGCACTACCGCGGCGGCCCCGCCGCCATCGACCCCGGCGTCTACCCCGACGTGGAGGAGTTCTGGCGGGATCTCAGCGCCGCCTACGCCGAGCAGGTCCGCAGGATCGGCGCGCTGGGCTGCACGTACCTGCAGTTCGACGACACGAGCCTGGCCTATCTGAACGACCCGGCGCAGCGCGCGGAGCTGAGCGAGCGCGGCGACGACGCCGAGCACATGCACCTGCGTTACATCAAGCAGATCAACGCGGCGCTCGCCGCCAAGCCGGCCGGCATGACGATCACCACGCACATGTGCCGGGGCAACTTCCGCTCCTCGTGGGCCGCCGCCGGCGGCTACGACTTCGTGGCCGAGGCGCTGTTCGGCGAGCTGAACGTGGACGGGTTCTTCCTGGAGTTCGACGACGAGCGCTCGGGCGGCTTCGAGCCGCTGCGCTACGTGCCGCCCGGCAAGATGGTCGTGCTCGGCCTGGTCACGACCAAGCGCGGCGAGCTGGAGTCGAAGGACACGCTCAAGCGGCGGATCGACGAGGCGGCCAAGTTCGTCGACCTCGACCAGCTCTGCCTGTCGCCGCAGTGCGGGTTCTCCTCGACGCTGGAGGGCAACGAGCTCACCGCCGACGAGCAGTTCGCCAAGCTCCGCCTCATCGTCGAGACCGCTCAGGAGGTGTGGGGCAGTGCTTAGAGCGTCACCACCGTGCCGCTGAGGCGCGCGCGTTCGGCGGCCCAGACGACGCGGTGCGTCATCAGGCTCTGCTCCGCGTCCGAGCGCAGCAGCGTGGCGTCGCCCGAGGCGACGGCGGCGAGGAAGGCGTCGGTGAGCCCCTCGTCGCCGCCCCCGTGCCCGTCGGCCGCCGACGGGCCGCCGGCCTCGGCGACGGTGACGGTCTCCTCCTCCCCGGTGCGGAAGTCCACCACCCGCAGGGTGCCGCCGTCGCCCTCGATGTAGCCGTGGGTGCCGAACAGGCGGGTGCGGCGGTGCTCCATCGGGGTGAACGCGCTCATCGTGAACGAGCACGTGCCGCCGTCGTCGAACTCCATCATCACCTCCTGGTGATCGACCACGTCGTTGTCGCAGGCGTACACGCAGCGTCCGTACGGGCCGGTGCGCAGCGCCTCCAGCACGTCGGCCTCGGTGCGCCCAGGCGTGACGGCCCCGAGCGGCCAGAACTCGCTCTCGGGGTCACCGAGGCAGCCCAGATAGAGCCGCGGCGCCGAGTACGGGCACGACGGCTCCAGCGGGCAGTCCAGGCACCGGTCGGCCGCGGCGGCGGGCCGCTCCTCGGCGCGGAAGTGCGACAGGGAGCCGAACGACGACACCCGGACCGGCGGCCGGCCGAACAGGTGCACCAGCCAGTCCACGTCGTGGCAGGCCTTGGCCAGCAGCATCGGCGCCGAGGTGTCCGCGCGCCGCCAGTGGCCGCGGACGAACGAGTGCGCCTGGTGCCACCAGCCGACCGGCTCCAGGTGCTGCACGCTGACCAGCCGGCCGATCCGGCCCTCGTCCAGCAGGTCCTTCACCACCCGCGTGTACGGCGTGTAGCGCAGCACGTGGCAGACCGCCAGCATGATGCCGTTGCGCACGGCCGCCGCGGCGATGGCGGCCGCCTCCGGCTCCTCCGTGGCCATCGGCTTCTCCAGGAGGATGTGGTAACCGAGGCCGGCCAGCGTCACGGCGGGGTCGGTGTGCATCCGGTCCTGCGTGGCGATGACGGCCGCGTCCGCCAGCCGGCCGGCCGCCGCCAGGTCCTTCCAGCCCTCGTGCACCCGCTCGGGCGCGATCCCGAACTCGGCCGCGAACGCCGCCCGCCGCACGGGATCGGGCTCCGCCACGGCGACCACCCGCCCGGCTCCCGTCGCGTGCGCGCGGCGCGCGTACGTCAGCCCTCGCAGGCCGCCGCCGACGACGGCTAGAGTCACCTCAGTCATTGGAACCTTCCCCCCGAACAAATATCATGGAGAGCATCATTATTCGGTTCTGGATAGCTGACAGCAAGGGGGGCCGATGGCCGGGGATGTGACCGGCGGCGACCTGTCCAGGCTGCGGCAGCTCAACGCGCAGGCCGTGATCAGGGTGTTGCAGGGCAGCTCGTCGCTCACGCTGACCGAGGTGGCCAGGAGCACGGGGCTGTCACGCGCGTCGACCGAGGACGTGGTGCGCGAGCTGCTGCAGAAGGGCTGGGTCGCCGAGGCGGGCGCCACGGCGGGCGGGGTCGGCCGCCCGGCCAGGCGCTATCGGTTCAGGTCCGAGGCGGGCCGGGTGCTCGGCGTGGACATCGGCGGGCACAAGATCCGCGCGGTGGTCGCCGACCTCGACGGCGAGGTGCTGCACAGCGCGCGGGTCGCGGTGACGCCCGAGATGGGCCGGCTCGAACGCCTGGCGGCGGTGGACCGGGCGGTCGCGGAGTGCCTGGAGGGCGCCGGGCTGACCGGCGGCGACGTGTGGGCCTCGGGCGTCGGCACCACCGGCCTGGTGGACGGCGCGGGCCGGGTGCTGCTGTCGGACGCGCTGCCCGAGTGGACCGGCGTCGACCTGGCCGCCCACGTACGCCGGATGTGCCCCGCCCCGGTGCTGGTCGAGAACGACGGCAAGCTCGCCGCCCTGGCCGAGTGCTGGCGCGGCGTGGCCCGCTACGCCAAGGACCTGGTGTTCCTGCTGGCCGGGTTGCGGACAGGAGCCGGTCTGATCATCGACGGCAAGCTGCACAGGGGTTTCGCCAACGCCTCCGGCGAGATCGGGGCGCTGCCGGTGCTCGGCTGGATCCGCGCCCAGGAGCACCTGGTGGCCGCCAGCGGCGAGGCCGGCGACGTGTTCGCCGCCGCGCGGGAGGGCGACAAGGCGGCGGTCGCGGCCGTGCGCCGCTACGTCAAGGACCTCGCGCTCGGGGCGTCCGCGCTGGTCCTGACGCTGGATCCGCAGATGGTCGTGGTCGGCGGCGGCTACTCGCGCTCGGCCGACGTGCTCATCGAGCCGCTCAAGCGGGAGCTGGACCGCTGGTGCATCCGTACCCCCGAGGTGCGCATGTCGGCGCTGGGCGACGAGGCCGTGGTGCTCGGCGCCGTCCGGCTGGCGCTCGACGACGTCGAGGACCGGGTGCTCGACGGCCGCAGCCCGCTCGTGAGCCATCTGTAACACGCTCAGCTCTTGCCAACTATTTCACTGGACTCCATCATTACTCCCACGTTCTAGGAGAGGACTGGGAGATGTGGAAGTCGGCACGGAGCGGTGCGGCCCTCCTCTGCGCGGCACTGCTCGCCTCCGCCTGCGGCGGCGGTGAGCAGGCCGGCGGCACGGACGCGCAGCCCGGAGAAAAGGTGACGCTGTCCTACGGCGTCTGGGACGCCACCCAGCAGGCGGTCATGCAGGAACTGGCCGCGGAGTTCGCCAAGACGCACCCGAACGTCACCGTCAACGTCCAGCTCACGCCCTGGGCCGACTACTGGACGAAGATGAAGGCCGCCGTCACCGGCGGCGCCGCGCCCGACGTCTTCTGGATGAACGGCCCCAACTTCCAGCTCTACGCCTCCAACGGCGTGATCAAGCCGATCGAGGAGCAGGTCGACACCTCGGTCTACCCCAAGGCGCTGGTGGACCTCTACACCTACGAGGGCAAGCTGTACGGCCTGCCCAAGGACATGGACACCGTCGGCGTCTGGTACAACAAGACGCTCTTCGACCAGGCCAAGGTGAAGTATCCGGCCGACGACTGGACCTGGGCCGACTTCAAGGAGACCGCGGCCAAGGTCACCGACCCCGCCAAGGGCGTCTACGCCGTCGGGGCCGAGCTGACCAGTTTCCAGGAATATCAGTACAACACCATCTACCAGGCCGGCGGCCACGTGATCTCGCCCGACGGCAAGAAGTCAGGCTACGACGACCCCAAGACGATCGCGGGCCTGAAGTTCTGGACCGACCTCATCGCCGCCAAGCAGTCGCCCGATCTCAAGACCATGACCGACACCGCGCCGCTGCAGCTCTTCGAGGCCGGCAAGCTGGCGATGTACTGGGGCGGGTCCTGGAACGTGGCCGAGTTCGGCAAGAACGACTACACCAAGGACAAGGTCGACGTCGCCCCGCTGCCCAAGGGCGAGAAGCAGGCCACGATCATCCACGGCGTCGCCAACGTGGTGTCGGCCAAGACCGAGCACCCGGCCGAGGCGCTGGAGTTCGTCAAGTTCCTCGGCTCCAAGCCGGCCGCCGACATCCTCGGCAAGAAGGGCCCGATCCCGGCCTACAACGGCACCCAGAACGACTGGGTGGCCGCCCACCCCGAGTGGAAGCTGCAGACGTTCCTCGACGCGGTCTCGTACGCGGTGCCGTACCCCGTGTCCAAGAACACCGCCGCCTGGCAGGAGGCCGAGCTCACCCACCTCACCAAGGCGTGGACCGGCGAGGTGCCGGTCGAGAAGGCCGCCGCGGACCTCGCGGCCGGCATGAACGACCTGCTGGCCAAGGAGTGACGTGACCACCACCGCCGGAACGCGGCCCCCGCGCTCGTCCACGGGGGCCGCCCACGCGGCGAAGCGGCGCGGGCCGCGCACCGAGGCCCTGTGGGGGTACGCGTTCATCGCCCCCACCGGCCTCGGCTTGGCCGTCTTCTACCTGTGGCCCGTCCTGCAGACCGTCTACTTCTCCTTCACCGAGTGGGGCGCGTTCGGCGGGCACACCTGGGTCGGCCTGGAGAACTACACGCGGCTGTTCGCCGACCCCGAGGTCGGCCGGGCGGTGCTCAACACCCTCATGTACACCGTGCTCGGCCTGCTCGGGATCCCCGTCGCCATCGTGTTCGCCGCGCTGATCAACCGGCCGGGGCTGCGCGGGGTGAGCGTCTACCGCACGGCGTTCTTCCTGCCGGTGGTCACCATGCCGGTCGCGGTCGCGATGCTCTGGCGCTGGCTCTACAACGGCGACTACGGCCTGGTCAACCAGGTGCTCTCGGTGGCCGGCATCGACGGGCCCAACTGGATCGCCGACCCGGGCACCGCCATGTACGCCCTGGTCGTGGTCGGCATCTGGAGCAGCGTCGGCTACAACCTGATCATCTTCCTGGCCGGCATGCAGGGCATCCCCAAGGAGCTGTACGAGGCCGCCTCCATGGACGGCGCAGGCCGCGTCCGCCAGTTCTTCAAGATCACGCTGCCGATGTTGTCGCCGACCGCGTTCTTCATCTCGATCGTGTCCGTGATCGGTTCGCTGCAGCTCTTCGACCTGGTCTTCGTGATGACCGGGTCCGGCCAGTCGGCGCGGGCCAACCCGGCGTACTCGCGGCTGCAGACCGTCGTGCAGCTCTTCTACGAGCGGGCCTTCGTCACCAACGACCGCGGTTACGCCGCCGCCATCGTGATCGCGCTGCTCGTGCTCATCGCGGCGCTGACGGTCGCGCAGTTCCGCCTCCAGCGCAAGTGGGTGCACTATGTCTGAGCGCCGCCCGCTGGGCGTGCACGCCATCCTCACCATCTCGTCGCTGCTGATGGTGGCGCCGTTCGCCTGGCAGATCATCACCTCGCTCAAGACGCTCAGCAGCGCCACCGCGGTGCCGCCGACGTTCCTGCCCGAGGGCCGCTGGGACAACTACGGCAAGGTCTTCGACCTGCTGCCGTTCGGCGAGCAGTTCCTCAACACCGTGATCATGGCGGCGGGCCGGGTGACCGGGCAGGTGCTGTTCTGCTCGATGGCCGCCTACGCCTTCGCCCGGCTGCGCTTTCCCGGCCGGAACCTGCTGTTCGGCGTCTTCCTGTCGGTGCTCATGGTGCCGCCGCAGCTGTTCGTGATCCCGCAGTATCAGATCATGTCCTCGCTCGGCTGGCTCAACAGCCTCCAGGCGATCATCGTGCCCGGCCTGTTCAGCGCGTTCGGGGTGTTCCTGCTGCGGCAGTTCTTCCTCGCCCTGCCGCGCGAGATCGAGGAGGCGGCCCGGCTCGACGGGGCCGGCCCCGTGCGCATCTACTGGTCGGTCATGCTGCCGCTGGCCCGTCCAGGGCTGATCGCGCTGGGGATTCTGACCCTGCTGTGGGCGTGGAACGACCTGTTCTGGCCGCTGGTGGTCAACACCGATCCGGAGAAGATGACGCTGTCGGCGGGGCTGGCGGCGCTCCAGGGGCAGTACCAGACCGACTATCCCGTGCTGATGGCCGGCTCGCTGATCGCCTCGCTGCCCGTGATCGCCGTCTTCGTCTTCCTGCAACGGCAGTTCATCCAGGGCGTCGCCCACACCGGCAGCAAGGGCTGAGCCGGGCTCCGCTCGGTGTGGGCGCGCGGTCACCTGGTGACGATCGTGGTCAGGGCCCGCGGTGGCAGCGTCACCGTGCGGCCCTTGATCGGGGCGGGTGACAGCGAACGGGTCTCGTCGGTCACGTACGCCGCCGTCCGGCCGCGCACGCCCTGCCACGTGACGGGAGCGGTGCCGGTGTTGAGTGCCACGACCACCCGCGAGCCGTCACGGTTGCGGAACGCTGAAACTTTCACCGCCGGATCAGCCGCCGACGCCTCCAGCCGCACCGCGCCGGGACGGATGAACCTGCTGTAGCCGGCCAGCGCCCACAGCCGCTTCGACACGTGGTACTGCTTGGCCTCGTCGTCGAGCTGCAGCAGCGCCCTGGTCGCGCCGCGCGAGCCGCCCAGCCAGTAGACGTACGCGCTGACCTGGCCCAGCGTGAGCGCGTCGTGCACGGCCTGGGCGATGGTCAGGCCGTCGTAGCCGCTGCCGTCGTCCCAGTTCTCGTTCCAGGTGGTGCCGTTGGGGTTCCACTCCGACATCCAGGTCTTCCTGGCCGTCGGCAGCGGGCCGTCCACCGGGCTGGCGTAGGTGTGGCCCGTGTGCGTCTTCACCCAGCGGCGGGCCTCGGGGTCGGCCTCGATCGCCGCCGTGTACGCCTTCGACTCGCTCCAGCCGAAGGAGTCGCAGCAGGTCAGCTTGACGTCCTTGGCGATCGGGCCGAGGACTTTCACGAACTCGGCGGCCTGCTCGGGGGTGAAGCGCATGGAGGCGTACGTGGCCGTCCAGTCGGGCTCGTTCGTGAACCCCAGGTCGGTGATCTTGATGCCCTCGCGGCGGTAGAACTTCGTGTAGGCGACCAGGTAGTCCGCGTACGCGCGGCGCCATTCGGGCAGGAGGGTGCCGCCGTTCTTGTCGTCGCCGTTGTCCTTCATGTAGCCGGGGGCGCTCCAGGCGTCGGCGAAGAACCGTTCGACGCCGTACCGCTTGGCCTCCTTGGCCACCCAGACCTGGCTGTTGTCGTCGCCGTCCCACACGTATTTCGGCGGGGCGTCGGGGCCGCCGGGGTTCTCGGGCTGGATCGACACCATGTGGTCGTACGGGCTGCCGGCGGGGGAGGAGCCGATGCCGAGCCGCAGGATGCTCAGCCCGGCTCCCTTGGTGCGGTCGAACCACAGGTCGAGCACCTCCCGCTGCTGGGCGGGCGACAGGGCGGCGAGCAGTTCGTTGCGGCGGAAGGCCTGGGAGATGCCGAAGCCGTCGATCTCCTGGTGCCGGACGCGCTCGTTCACGGTGATGGCCGGCGGGCCGGCGGGGGGTGTGGCGTGCACGGCGGGCAGGCCGAGCAGCGAGATGGCGACGAGTCCTCGTAACATGGCGCCTCCGAAAGTTTCGGGGTCGTGACCGATACATTTCGCCGATCGCCGGAACCGTAAACTCGCGAAGGCGCCCCCGTCAATAAGCGCCGTCAAGTGCGGCTTGGCGGCCGGGCCGCCCCGAGGGCCTTCTCCGGGCTCGCCGTCTAGTGGTGCGTGGACTCGGCGCGTTCCTTGATGGCCAGCATCTGGCGGCGCGTGGTGAGGAAGTCGCCGAGGTCCGTCGTCGCCAGGTAGGTGGTGCCACGCACGCCCGGCTCGGCGCGGACGCGGGTGCGGAAGATCATCCGGGTCGCGCCGTCCACCTCGCGCAGGGAGATGGAGCAGGTGGTGGTGGCGTCGTCGCCGCGCATGGCCAGGACGAGCGTGTGCGGCGGGTCGAGCTGCTCCACGATGAACGCGCTGCCGTCGTTCCGGCCGAGCAGCACGTCACCGACCTTGAGCCCCTGGCCGGCGGCCTCCTCCCCGGTGGCGCCGGCGGCGGGCCGGTCGGGTGCGGCGCCGGGGCGATGGCCGCCGAGCTCGATCAGCCAGGGCCAGACGCCGGCCGGCGGAGCCGCCACCGTGATCGCGCGGGTGGCCTGGTACTGCGCGCGGCCGGCCAGGTCGTCGCCGGGCATCTCCGCGTGGACCTCGCGGTCGTCGGCGCCCCAGCGCAGTTGCCAGGGCCGGAGTGCGAACAGGTAGCCTGCCGCCGCTCCGGCCGCGAGCCTGAACACCGAGCGCGGCACGAGCGAGAACATACGGACTCCTTCGGTCGGCTGTCGGAACGCCCAGTCTCCGACGGGTCCCGCGCCGGATCAACCCGGTAGACCCCCGTCAGGGGAGCGCGTCCGGTGACGGGGTGACGGGCGTGCCCGGTGCGGGCGGGTCCGGACTGATGATGAAGTCCTCCGGCCACATCGTGAGCTGGATCCCGGCCCCAGCCCCGATGACGACGTCGTGCAGGTTGCCCCGCTCCAGCTTCGGGATGAGGAACAGCTCGTCGTCCCGGTTGACCGGGTCCGCGCGCAGCCAGCCGTCGAAGCCGTCGAAGGTCGTGAACCCCGCCGCCAGGTACGGCACGATGCGCCGGAACAGCTTCGGCCACATCACCAGCCGTTCCAGCTCCGCCAGGTCCCGCACGATGGCCGCGCCCTCCGGGTCGGCGTCCGAGCGCGGCCACAGCCCCGAGCCCTTGCGCCTGGCCGTCCGCGACACCTCCGCGAGGTGCGTGCGCAGGTCCGCGGGCAACGTCGCGTAGAACGCCGGGTAGGCGTGCCCGGCGGCCAGCAACTGCGCGTTCACGGAACGATCGGCCAGCGGGACGTTCACGAACACGCTGGTCCCGTCCGGGTCCGGATGGTCCCCGGCGTAGCAGAACGCGATCATGCGGCCGTTGGCGTCGATGCCGTTGGAGAGCACGTGGCCGCGCAGGGAGTCCTGGTCGGCCGAGCGCACCCTGTTGGGCAGGTCCTCCCAGAAGGTCACGTTCGTGAAGCCGAGCAGCCGCAGCAGCTCGTCGCGGGCCGCGTAGGCGCCGTCCTCCTCCTGGTGGCTCTCCGCGAAGTGCGTCTCCAGGGCGTCGATCGCCTCCAGCCGCGCGGAGACACCGCGCGCGGTGAGCGCCGCCGGCCGGCCGGAGCGTCGTGGCAGCGCCTCGACCAGGGCGGGCGTGTCGGGCAGGAACTTGACGGTGTCGCCGTCGGGCTCGGGGCCCTGACGCGGCCGGTCCGGATACCGGATCACGAAGCTGCCGCGGATCAGGGTGTACGTCATGATGGCCCCCCATCGGTATCGGTTCGTCCCCCGACAGGTCGCCAGCGGAGCGTAACCCGCCGGAAGGCTGCGGTCCATGGACAGTCCGGCGGATCGCCGGTGCGGGGGGAGCCGGGGGCGGGGATGTCGGCGGCTCATCTGCCGCCTTCGCGCCGGTTGCGGCGGCTCAGTGGTCGGCTTCGCGCCGGTGACGGCGGGATGTGGGACGCTCGGCCGGCTTGTCGGGCCGGCTCGCGCCATGACTGCCGGCACCGCCTTGACCGCCCCGCGCGCCATCGCCGCGACCACCGTCGCCACCGCGACCGGCGTGGCCGCCATCCCCATCGCGACCGCCGCGAGTGTCCTGGCCGCCGTGACCGGCTCGGCCGCCGTGAACGCCCTGGCCGGCGTGACCGGCAGGGGTGCCATTGCCGCCGCGACCGCCGCGGTCGCTCCGACTGCCTTGGCCGCCTTGGCCGCCTTGGTTGCCGTGGGTGCTGTGGCCGAGGCCGGGGGGTTGGGGGCCGTAGCCGAAGGTGCCCATCATGCCCTGTTCCTGGTGGTACAGGTTGTGGCAGTGGAACATCCACTCGCCGGGATTGTCGGCCTGGACGTCGATGTTCAGGCGCTCGCGCGGCTTGACGTTCACCGTGTCCTTGCGCGGCCCGCCCCACCCCGTGCCGCGCAACTGGAAGGTGTGGCCGTGCAGGTGCATCGGGTGCCACATCGGCGACTGGTTGTCCAGGACGATCCTGATCGTCTCGCCCCGCTCCACGCGCAGCCGCATCGGGTCGTTCGCGAGCCGGTCGTTCATCGTCCACTCGTTGCCCGACGGCCGCATGCCGAGCGTCACGGTCACCCTCCTTGCGGGGCGCGGGAGCTCGTCGGAGTCGCGGGCCTCCAGGTCGGCGTAGGTGAGGATGCGGCCGTTCAGCTCGGGCAGCCGGACGTTCCTGTTCGGGGTGGAGGCGAGCTTCGTCGTACGGACGACGGCGAACGCCCGCGCCCGCTTGCCCTCCGCCTCCGCCACCAGCGGGAACGCCCCCGGCCCCAGCCGGACGAGGAAGTCGTACCGCTCGCCCATGCCGATGAGGAACGTGTCCACGGTGACCGGCCGGCACGGGAAGCCGTCGGTGTGGGTGATGGCGATGCGGTGACCGCCGAGCGCCACCCGGAACGGGGTGTCGGCGGCCGCGTTGATCACCCGGAACCGGACGAGCCGCCCCGGACGGCTGATGAAGACCGCGGGCGCGTCCGGCGTGCGGCCGTTGACCAGGTGGTACGGATGGCGCAGCTCGCCCACGACCCCGCCCAGCAGGTCGCTGCGCAGCGTGTCGTCGTGCTCGGTGCTGGCGTTCAGCCGGCGCAGCGCGTCGTCTGGTGTGCCCGAGACGCCGTCGAGCCAGTCGTCGAGCAGGACCGTGAACTCCTCGTCGTACCCGAGCGGCTCGCGCGGGTCCTCGACGATCAGCGGCCCGTACAGGCCGCGGTCGTTCTGCATGCCGACGTGCGAGTGGTAGAAGTACGTGCCCGGGTCGGGCACCTCGAAGACGTAGTCGAACGTGCCGCCAGGCCGGGTCGGCTGCTGGGTGTAGCCGGGGGCGCCGTCCATCCGGGGGTCGATCCTGATCCCGTGCCAGTGCACGGTGGTCGGCGCGGGCAGGTCGTTGACGAGCCTGGCCCTGACGACGCCGCCGGCGGTGGCGTCGATGCGCGGCCCGGGCAACGACTCGCCGTACGCCCAGGTGGAGACGGTACGCCGCCCCAGCGAGACCGACGCGGGGCGCGCCCGCAACGTCACCCCGCGCGGCGGCCGCGCCACCCTGCCGACGCCGCCGACGCCGCCGACGCCCTTGACGCCCCCGACGCTCTCGACTCCCCCGGTGGCCGCCCCTGCGGCGGCCGGTGTGGCGCCCAGGGCGGCGAACATGCCGGTGACGAACAACCTGCGAGAAACCGGACCCCGCGCGCGTGCCGAACCATTCACAACAGATCCCCCCATCCACCTGGCAAGGTAACCGAGAGTGATCAAGAAATCCGCGCGCCACGCTTCAGTGGCACGCGGGCCGCCTCCGCCCCCGGCCGGTGACGCTCGTCCGGAATCGGCTCTTGATCCGGGCGGAGGGTGCGGCATACGGTGTTAATCGATTCACATCGGTCGCGAGCCAAGGAGTGACATCCCCCACGCGCTGACCTGCCCGCCGAGATCCAGCCTCCGAAATTACCCTAATGTCCTATAGGGAATGCTAGGTTATTCGACTAACATGAGACCAACAGCGCGACAAGTGGCCGAACTGGCGAACGTGTCAGTGGCGACCGTCTCCTACGTGCTCAGCGGCAAGGACCGTCCGGTCGCCGCCGAGACCAGGCAGCGGGTGCTCGACGCCGCCAGACAGCTCGGCTACACCCCCAACCAGGCCGCCAGGAGCCTGCGCAAGCGCCGCACCCAGCGGGTCTGCCTGGTGCTCAGCTCGTTCGGCGGCGTGCCGAGCGACGAGCGCCTCGCCACGGACCTGCACGAGATGGCCGACGCGCGGGGCTACTCCGTGGTGTCGCTGTCCGTCTACTCCGAGGCCCGCGCGAAGGCCGCGGTCGAGGTGCTGCGCGGCGGCATCGCCGACGGCGTGCTGATCAACCTCGTCGGCGACCACCTCACCCGCGACCTGCTCTCCGGCCTGGCCGCCACCGGGCTGCCGATGGTGGTGATGAGCAACGAGAGCGGGCTCGAAGGCTGCGACGTCGTCCGCACCCCCGAGGCCGAGGCGACCGCGGAGGCGGTCGGGCACCTGCTGGCCGGCGGGCGCCGGCGCGTCGCGTTCATGGCGCACCGGCACGAGGTCTACCGCGACAAGCCCGCCGGGCGGCTGCTCGGCTACACCACGGCCCTCGACCGGCACGGCGTCGAGGAGCGGATCGTCACCGGGGGCGCGGACGACCGCGTCTCGGCGTACCAGACGGCGACCGATCTGCTGAGCTCGCCCGACCGGCCCGACGCGATCTTCGCCGCCTCCGACCGGGCGGCGATCAGCGCCATCTGGGCGGCCAGGGACCTGGGGCTGAGCGTGCCACAGGACGTCGCGATCGTCGGCGCGGGCAACATCGACGAGGGTCTCATCAGCAATCCGCCGCTCAGCACCGTCGGCCCGCTCCGGCACGACTACACCGACGTCGTACGCCTGCTCTTCGACCGCCTCCAGGCCGAGGAGCCGCCGCCCGCCCGCGAGATCGTCCGTTCGTGGACCTTCATCCGGCGGGGCTCGTCCTAGAAGGGAAACCCCGAGATGCATCCCCACCCCTCACGCCGTGACCTGTTCCGCCTCGCCGGGGCGGCCGCCGCCGTGCCGGTGCTGGCGTCCTGCGCGGGAGCGCCCACCACGCAGAGCGCCGCGCCCGGCACCTTCACCGTCTACTGGAACGCCGGCCACGACTACCAGGCCTACCGCAAGGTGATCGCCGAGTTCGAGCAGGCCAACAAGGTCAAGGTCAACCTGCAGAAGTACCAGTGGCCCGACCTGCGGACCAGGCTGCTGGCCGACTTCGCCTCCGGGACCGTTCCCGACCTGGTGGAGGAGCCCGGCGGGTGGGTGCAGGAGTTCGCCATCTCCGGCAACGCCCGCTCGCTGCAGGACTACGTCGACCGCGACGGCGCCGCGATGGGCTTCCCCTCCGACTGGCAGCCGGTGACGGTCGAGCGCAACTCCTACCAGGGCAAGGTGTACGGGGTGCAGCTGCACCTGACCTGCAACACGCTGCTCTACAACAAGGCGATGCTCCGCGACGCGGGCGTGGAGGTGCCCGCCACCTGGGAGGAGTTCCTCGACGCGGCCAAGAAGCTGACCAAGGACGGCGTCCACGGCGTCGCGCTCAACCAGGACTACACCTACCTGTGGCCGTGGATGGTGCAGGCCGGCGTCACCCCGTACGACCCGCAGACCGGCAAGGTGATGACCCCGATCGAGGACGCGGTCGCCGCCCTGCGGTTCCAGGCCGACCTGGTGCACAAGCACAAGGTCGCCCCCGTGCCGGTGTCGGGCACCGACTACTCGGGCCCGCAGAAGCTGTTCTCCGCCGGGCGCGCGGCCATGATTCTCACCGGCCCCTGGGACCTGGAGCCGATCAGGAAGACCAGCCCGGACATCGACCTGGGCGTCGCGCCGCCGCTCAAGCACAAGGTGGCGGCCACGCAGGCGGCCGGCGTCAGCATGTTCGTGCCCGCCAAGGCGACCAGGCCCGACCTGTCGTGGGACTTCATCAAGCGCATCACCGCGCTCGACGTCGAACAGGCCGCCACCAAGGAGACCGGCATGCTCATGCCGCGCGTCTCCTGGGCCGAGCTGCCCGAGGTGCGCTCGGACGCGGCGCTCAAGGTCTTCGCCGACGCGCTCCCGGGCGCCAAGGACTCCTCCCAGCAGGTACGCCTGACCGGCAAGCTGGGCAAGTGGGAGGAGGAGCTGAAGGTCATGTACCAGCAGGTGCTCATCCAGAACCGGCCGGCTGACGAGACGCTGCGCAGGTTCGCCGCGAACGCCGAGGGCTTCCTGAAGTGAGCCCCCGCACCCTGCGAAGCCTTACAGCGCCCCGCACGCTGCAAGGCCGGTACGCCAGGACCGCCTACCTGTTCCTGCTGCCCGCGATCCTGTTCTTCGCCGCCTTCTTCTACCTGCCGATCGGCAACGTGGTGGCCACCGGCTTCCGCACGGGCCCGATGGCCGACCAGTGGGCGGGCCTGGGCAACTACGGTCAGGCCCTGTCCGATCCGGCCGTCCGGCACTCGTTCCTGATCACGGCCGGTTTCGCGGTGATGGTGGTGATCGGCTCGATCGTGCTCGGGCTGGCCCTGGCCATGGCGATCGACCAGCCGCTCAGGGGCCGGGTGGTGTTCCGGGTGCTGCTGCTGGTGCCGTACCTGACCTCCGTGGCCATCGTCGGCCTGCTGTGGCGCAACATCCTCGACCCCGACCTCGGCGTGCTGAACCGGGTGCTGGGCGCGATGGGGCTGCCGGGACAGACCTGGCTCAACACCGCGCCGCTGCTCACGATCGCCGCCGTCACCCTCTGGCAGAGCGTCGGCTACACGATGGTGCTGTTCCTGGCCGGGCTGCAGGGCATCCCCGAGACCTACCACGAGGCCGCCGAGATCGACGGGGCCGACGCCTGGCGCCGCTTCTGGCGGATCACGCTGCCGCTGCTCGCCCCGACCACGCTGTTCGTGTCGGTGATGGCGGTCATCTCGGGGCTGCAGGCGTTCGGGCAGGCGTACATCATCACCGGCGGCGGGCCGGGCGACGCCACCGACCTGTCGGTCTTCCACATCTTCAACGTCGCCTTCCGCACCAGGGACTTCGGCTACTCCTCGGCTCAGTCGGTGCTGCTGCTGATCGTGATCGTGGCGTTCACCCTGGTCCAGCTCAGGGCGGGGCGGCGCGGGGAGGTCACGTACTGATGCGCAGGCCGCTGCTCTACACCCTGCTCGGCCTGGCCTGCCTGGTCACGGTGCTGCCGCTGCTCTACATGGTCTCGCTGTCGCTCCAGACGGAGGCCGAGACGCTGTCGGCCGACGCCGTCCTGTGGCCGGACTCGCCGCAGTGGGGCAACTACGCCGAGCTGTTCGTCCGCGCGCCGTTCGGGAACTTCATCGTCAACAGCCTGGTCGTGGCCGGCTGCATCACGCTGGCGCACCTGCTGTTCGATCCGCTCGTCGGGTACGTCTTCGCCAAGTTCCGCTTCCCGCTGCGCAACACGTTGTTCGTGGCGCTGCTGGCCACGCTGATGGTGCCGTTCTTCGTGCGGATGATCCCGCTGTACGTGCTGATGGCCAACCTGGGGTGGCTCGACACGTACCAGGGGCTGATCACCCCGTTCCTCATGGACGCGTTCGGCATCTTCCTGATGCGGCAGTTCATCCAGCCCATCCCCGACGACCTGATCAGCGCGGCCCGCATCGACGGCGCCTCCGAGCTGCGGATCTACCGCAGCGTCATCCTGCCGCAGACGCGGCCGGCGCTGGCCGTGCTCGGGCTGTTCACGTTCGTCTTCCAGTGGAACGAGTTCCTCTGGCCGCTGGTCGCCACCAGCACGCCCGAGATGCGTACCATCCCGGTCGGGCTCACCCTGTTCAACCAGGAGTACTTCACGCTGTGGCACCTCACGGCGGCCGGCTCGGTGATCCTCTTCGTCCCCACGGCCGTCCTGTTCGTCCTCACCCAGCGGTACTTCGTCCGCGGCATCGCCCTGACCGGCCTCAAGTAACTCACACAAGGAGCCTTCACTCTTGCGTCCGAACGTGATCGTCGTCTTCACCGACCAGCAGCGGTGGGACACCGTCGGTCCCTTCACCCCGAACCTCGACCGGATGGCCAGGCACGGCACCCAGGCCACGGTGGCGATCACTCCGCAGCCGGTGTGCGCGCCCGCCCGCGCGGCCCTGCAGACCGGCCGCTACCCGACCACGACCGGCGTGCACCGCAACGGCCGCGTCCTGCCGCCGGAGGAGCGCACGCTGGCGCACCACTTCGGCGCGGCCGGCTACGCCACCGGCTACATCGGCAAGTGGCACCTGGCCGGCACCGAGCCGGTGCCCGAGGAGCGGCGCGGCGGCTACCGGTCGTGGCTCGGGGCCAACGCGCTTGAGCACACCTCCGACGCCTACCGGACGATCGTCTACGACGAGGCGAACGAGCCCGTCCTGCTGCCCGGCTACCGCTCCGACGCGCTGTTCGACGCGGCCGTGCGCTTCGTCGCCGATCACGCAGGCGAGCCTTTCTACCTCTTCCTGTCGCTGCTGGAGCCGCATCACCAGAACGAGACGGACGACTACCCGGCCCCCGACGGCTACGAGGAGCGCTACCAGGGCCGCTGGATGCCGCCGGACCTGGCCGCGCTCGGCGGCACCGCGCACCGGCACGTGGGCGGCTACCTGGGCCAGGTCAGACGCCTGGACGAAGGGCTCGGCCGGCTGCTCGACGCGCTGCGCAGCATGGACCTGCTGGACGACACGATCGTGGCCTACACCTCCGACCACGGCAACCACTTCAAGACCCGCAACGGCGAGTACAAGCGCTCCTGCCACGACGCCTCTCTGCGGGTGCCGCTGGCGCTGCGCGGGCCCGGCTTCGACGGCGGTGGCGCGATCGGCCGGCCGGTCAGCACGCTCGACCTGCCGCCGACGCTGCTGGACGCCGCCGGTCTTGACGTGCCCGAGGAGATGCAGGGCCGCTCGTTCCTGCCGCTGGTGCGCGACTCACGCGCCGAGTGGCCCGAAGAGGTCTTCTTCCAGGTGAGCGAGTCGGAGGTGGGGCGCGGCATCCGTACGTCGCGGTGGAAGTACTACGCCGTCGCCGAGGGCGCCGATCCGTGGGACGTTCCTGCCGCCGACCGCTACCGGGAGCAGGCGCTCTACGACCTGGAGCACGATCCGTACGAGCTGGTCAACCTGGCGGGGTACGGCTCGCACGCCGAGGTCGCGGCCGGGCTGCGGGAGCGGCTGGTGCGGCGGATCGTGGCGGCGGGCGAGGCGGAGCCGGTCGTCGAGCCGGCCGTGGCGCGGGCGGGGCGGGAGCAGGCGATGCCCGATCCGGAGGTACGGCTGCGCGGCCCGAAACCGGTCCGCTTCGGCCACCAGCCCCGCCCCTGACGGCCGCCGTACACCACTGACAAGTGCCCGCCGGGGCCCGCGCGAACAAGCGGGCCCCGCGCCTTCGGATGGGGAGGCGCGGGGCCGCCGGGGGTCAGCTCGCGGAGATCGCGGGCCCGTGGGTGTGGGTCCGGGCGTCGCCGCTGCGCGCCGTCGGCGCCGGCGGGGTGGTGCCGATCGTGCCGGTGTCGAAGGCGTAGCGGCCCGCGAGGGTCGCGATGGCGTCGGAGTTCACGTCCAGCGCCTTGTCGTTGACATTCTTGATCGTGTCGCAGGCGCTGTGGTAGCAGGGATCGAGCGGGAGGCCGGCCGTGCCGCCGAAGATCGCCGCCTCCTCCTCGGTCTTGCGCACCTCGGCCCCGGTGAACAGGCCGCCCGACGGGATGCCGACCGCGATGAACGGCCCGTAGTCGGAGCGCCCGGTGAACGCCGTCGCCGTGAAGGGCTGCCCGCGCCTGGCGAAGAACTTCTCGAAGTCCTCCTCGATCACGTCGGATCCGGGCGGCCCGGCGGTGCCGAAGGCGTCACCGTCGCCGTCGTAGATGCCGAACGTGTAGTTGGGCGAGCCGATCATGTCGAAGTTCAGGTACAGCGTGATCTTGTCCCGCTGCTCCTGCGTCAGCGAGTCCACGTAGTGCTGCGAGCCGAGCAGGCCGAACTCCTCGGCGCCCCAGAAGGCGAAGCGCAGCTGGTTCTTCGGCTTGACCTTGGCCATCTGCAGCGCGACCTCCAGGGTGCCGGCGCTGCCCGAGCCGTTGTCGTTGATGCCGGGCCCCTCCTGGACGCTGTCCAGGTGCGCGCCGAGCATGACGACGTTGTCCGGGTCGCCCTTCCTGCTCTGCGCGATCACGTTGTAGGTGGTCCTGGTCTCCACGATCGGGTCCCAGTTCATCTTGACCGTGCTGCCGGCCGCGGCCAGCTCCTGGCCGACGGCGAAGCTGGTGAAGAACGACGGGATCGTCACGCCGGGCCCGCCCAGCGTCGGGTTGAGGTCGACCTCCGTACGGCCGTCCTGCCCCTCGTTGAAGACGATGGCGGCGGAGGCGCCGGCGGTCATGGCGTTGTCCACCTTGACGCGGAAGTTGCAGGTGCCGCGCTGCATGAGCGCGACGTTGCCGGCGGTGAACCCGGCGAAGTCGCTCGCCTCGCACCCCGAGGTCGAGGAGTTCGGCGCTCCAGGCGGCAGCACGAGGTCCACGCCCTGGACGGCGCCGGTGACGCCGCCGGCGGGCGAGTCCACCATCGCGACGTAGTCGCTGAAGAACCCGTACGTGTACGACTTGGGCGTCCCGTTGGTCTTCTGCAGCACGGGCGGCGTGATGTAGCCCTCGAAGGTGAACTCGAAGGGCTGGATCGTCACGTCGTACCCGGCGTGGCGCAGTTTGCCCGCCACGTAGTCGCGGGAGCGGTCGAAGCCGCGCGTCCCTGAGACGCGGGTGTTGTCGTTCGCGGAGGCGATGGCCTGGAACGCCTTCAGGTGCTTCTTGACGTTCTTGCCGGAGACCGCCTTGACCAGCTTGTCCACGGCGTCCTTGGGTCCGTGCCCGTGCCCGTGCCCGTGTCCGGGGCCTTGGGCGTCGGCGGGGGAGGCGATGGCCAGGGGCGACAGGGCCACGGCGGCGGCGGTGATAGCGCCGAGCACGCCCTTGCGTAAGCGGGAACGCATGCTTGCTCCTCGAACGTGGACGGTGAATCGGGTCAAAATGCGCACGTGCCCCCGAAACGTATTCATCCGCGGGGTGATAGGGAAGATTGACCGCGTATCCGTTGCATCACGGACCTGGAACGTCGCACTCGAAACGGGGAACCGCATGTCCATCGCCCTCTCGTCCACCGGCACCGTCGCCCTCGGCGGCAAGACCGTGCACCGCCTCGGCTACGGGGCCATGAGTCTCACCGGGCCCGGCGTCTGGGGGCCGCCGCGTGATCACGACGAGGCCGTCAGGGTGCTGCGCCGGGTGGTCGAGCTGGGCGTGAACTTCATCGACACCGCCGACTCGTACGGGCCCTACGTCAACGAGGAGCTCATCCGCGAGGCGCTGCACCCGTACCCGGAGGACCTGCTGATCGCGACGAAGGCCGGGTTCGTGCGCACGGGGCCGGGCCAGTGGCATCCGGTGGGGCGGCCAGAATACCTGCGGCAGGAGGTCGAGATGAGCCTGCGCCGGCTCGGCGCCGAGCGGCTCGGCCTGCTGCAACTGCACCGGGTGGATCCGCGGGTGCCGCTGGAGGACCAGGTGGGCGAGCTGAAGGCACTGCGCGACGAGGGCAAGATCGCCGACATCGGGCTGTCGGAGGTGACCGTCGAGGTGCTGGAACGGGCGCGGCGCGTCGTCGGCATCGCCAGCGTGCAGAACCGCTACAACCTCACCCTGCGCGACTCCGAGGACGTGCTGGAGCACTGCGAGCGGGAGGGGATCGTGTTCATCCCCTACAGCCCGGTCGCCAAGGGGGCGCTGGCCGGGTCCGGCAGCCCCGTCGAGCATGTCGCCAAGGCGGTGGGGGCTACGCCTTCGCAGGTCGCGCTGGCCTGGCTGCTGGCCCGTTCGCCGGTGGTCGCGCCGATCCCCGGCACCTCGTCGATCGCGCACCTGGAGGAGAACCTGGGCGCCTCGACCGTGACACTGACGGACGAGCAACTGCGCGAGCTGGGCTGAGCGGGCCGGCCCTCCCCGGACGGAGGGCCGGCCCGCATATTCGACCGGCCGTTCGGCCGGTGCCGCCGTTCGGCCGGCTCGTGGCCGGCCGAACGGTACATCCGGTCAGCCCAGGCCGTTCCTCATGGCCGTGAGCAGTTCGGCGTTCGTGGTGTCGCCGCTGAGCTCCCAGAAGAACGCGCCGCCGAGGCCCTGGTTCTTCGAGTAGCTCATCTTGCCGCCGATGGTGGCCGGCGTGTCGTAGCTCCACCACTGGTTGCCGCAGTACGCGTACGCCGTCCCGCCGACCGTGCCGGTGGCCGGGCAGCGCGTCTTGAGCACCTTGTAGTCCTCGATGCCCTGCTCCCACGTACCCGGCGCCGGCCCGGAGGCCGAGCCGCCCGGCGCGGCCTGCGAGACCCCGGCCCAGCCGCGGCCGTAGAAGCCGATCCCGAGCAGCAGCTTGCTCGCCGGCACGCCCTTGCTCTTGAGCTTCTGGATCGCGGCGTCGGAGTAGAAGTTCGGGGTCGGGATGCCGCTGTACGAGGTCAGCGGCGAGTGCGGAGCCGTCGGGCCCTGCGGGGCGAAAGCCCCGAAGTAGTCATAAGTCATGACGTTGTACCAGTCGAGGTACTGGGCCGCGCCGCCGTAGTCGGCCGCGTCGATCTTGCCGCCGCTGGTGCCGTCGGCGGTGATCGCGGCGGTGACCAGGTAGTTGGAGCCGAAGCGCGAGCGCAGCGCCGACATGACGTTCCTGAACGCGGCCGGGCCGCTGCTGTCGCAGGTCAGGCCGCAGGCGTTCGGGTACTCCCAGTCGATGTCGATGCCGTCGAACACGTCCGCCCAGCGCGGGTCCTCCAGCAGGTTGTAGCAGGAGTTGGCGAAGGCCGCCGGGTTCTGGGCCGCCTGGCCGAAGCCGCCGGACCAGGTCCAGCCGCCGAAGGAGAACAGCACCTTCAGGTGGGGGTACTTCTGCTTGAGCTTGCGCAGCTGGTTGAAGCTGCCGCGCAGCGCGCCCGCGTCCCAGGTGTCGGCGACGCCGTCCACGCTCTCGTTCGCCTGGTAGAAGCGGTCGTAGTCGGCGTAGCTGTCGCCGATCGTGCACTGGCCGTTCTGCACGTTGCCGAAGGCGTAGTTGATGTGGGTGAGCTTGGCCGCCGAGCCGCTGGTGTCGATGTTCTTGACGTGGTAGCCGCGCTGGTAGACGCCCCACTGCACGAAGTAGCCGAGGACCTTGTTGCCCCCGCCGCCTCCGCCGCCCGTGGTGGTGGCGTTGACGCTGTTGCTTTCGCCGGAGCGGTTGCCGGCGGCGTCGCGGGCGCGGACGGTGAAGGTGTAGCTGGTGGCGGCGTTCAGGCCGGTGTTGGTGTAGGTGGTGCCGGTGACGGTGGTGACGAGGGTGCCGCCTCGGTAGACCTCGTAGCCGGTGACGGCGACGTTGTCGGTGGAGGCGTTCCAGGCCAGGGCCACGCTGTTGTTGGTGACGCCCGTCGAGCGCAGGTTGCCTGGCACGGAGGGCGCCGTGGTGTCGCCGCCTCCGCCGCCCGTGGTGGTGGCGCTGACGCTGTTGCTTTCGCCGGAGCGGTTGCCGGCGGCGTCGCGGGCGCGGACGGTGAAGGTGTAGCTGGTGGCGGCGTTCAGGCCGGTGTTGGTGTAGGTGGTGCCGGTGACGGTGGTGACGAGGGTGCCGCCTCGGTAGACCTCGTAGCCGGTGACGGCGACGTTGTCGGTGGAGGCGTTCCAGGCCAGGGCCACGCTGTTGTTGGTGACGCCCGTCGAGCGCAGGTTGCCGGGCACGGACGGCGCCGTGGTGTCGCCGCCTCCGCCCGTGGGCCGCCACAGGGCCGGGACGTTCGGGGGCTCCCAGCCGGGCTGGGAGGTGTGGCTCTGGACGCACTCGTACTCGACGCCGTTGTACGTGACGCGCGTGCCCGCCGAGTAGGCCGTCCACGCCGCCCAGTCGGCGAAGACGGCCTGGGCGGAGGCCAGCGCCTGCGGCGGCGCGGCGGCCAGGGCCGTGAGGGGAAGTGCCAGCGCCGCCAGCACCGCGAGGAGCTTGCTCAGGATCTTGTGTCTCATGACGCTCCGACATCCGGTTGGGGGGTGTGAGGGGGGTGAAGGATGCCAACTATTAGGAAAGTTTCCTTTAAGTTATGAGACCGACCGTAGTTCCTGTCTGGGATGCCGTCAATATGTGAAGTCGCGCAGTAAGCCGGAGTATCGCTTCCTGGGCGGGGGCGCGTACTCGCCGCGGGTGCTGGTCCGCAGGCCGAGCGCCACCAGCGACTCGGCGAACCGGGTGGCCACGCTGACACCGTCGATCACCGGCACCGACGTCGCCCGCGACACCTCGGCGCAGAAGTCGGCCATGCCCGCGCACCCCAGCACCACCGCGTCGCTGCCGTCCCGCTCGACCGCCTCGGCGCAGAGCCGGATCACCGCCGCTCGGGCGTCGGGACGCTCCAGGTCGAGGACCGGGATGTCGCAGGCGTGCACGCCCTTGCAGGCGGTGGCGAAGCCGTAGCGGTGGGCCAGGTCCCAGGCCCGGCCCACGGTCCTGGACAGGGTCGTCACCACGCTGAAGCCGCGGCCGAGCATGGTGGCGGCGTGCATGGCGGCCTCCGCGATCCCGAGCACCGGGCCGGTGGCCAGCTCCCTGGCGGCGTCGAGGCCGGGGTCGCCGAAGCAGGCGATCACGTACGCGTCCACGCCGTCCCGCTCGCCCGCCGCCACCTCTGCCAGCACCCCCGGCACCGCCAGCGCCTCGTCGTAGTGGCTCTCGATCGATTCCGGGCCCATGGAGGGGCTGACGGCCGTCACGGTGGTCCCCGGGGACGCCACCGCCCTGGCGCACCGACCGATCGCGTCGGTCATGGCCAGGGCGGTGTTCGGGTTGATCACTTTGAGGTGCGTCATGCGGCGTTGATCCTGGGGTTGCGGCGCTCCAGGACGATCATGGCCACGAAGCCCAGCCCGCAGCCGATGAACCAGCTGTAGTCGGCGATCCAGGTCACGTCCACCGCCGTGACCAGCTTCGGTACCAGCACCGACGCGATGGCGGGCCCGCCGCTCGCGACCGTGGCCCAGATCGCGTTGGGGTTGTAGCCGCGGCTGAACCAGTAGCGCCCGCCCGGGTCCATCGTGAACAGCTCGTCCACCGACACCCGCTGCCGGGCGCAGACGTAGTAGCCGGCGATCAGGATGCCGAACAGCGGCCCGATCAGCGCGCCCAGCAGGCCCAGCGTGTAGTGGATGGCGTCGGGGTTGCCGTACCAGTTCCACGGCGTGAGCAGCACCGAGCCGACCGCCGCGATCATCCCGCCGGTGCGCCAGCTGATCCGCTGCGGGCTGACGTTGGAGAAGTCGAAGGCCGGTGAGATGAAGTTCGCCACGATGTTGATGCCCACGGTCGCGACGACGAACGTCAGGCCGCCGAGCAGGATCGCGAACGGCGTGTCGATGCGCTGCACGGTGTGGATCGGGTCGGTGATCAGCTCGCCGAAGACCGGCACCGTGGCCGACGCCGTGATCACCGTGAGCAGGGAGAAGAACAGGAAGTTGACCGGCAGGCCGAGGAAGTTGCCCCGCTTGACGGCCTCGAAGCTGCGCCCGTACCGGGAGAAGTCGCCGAAGTTGAGCATCGGCCCCGAGAAGTACGACACCACCAGGGCGATGGCGCTCAGCATCACGGGGATCGACTCGGCGAACCCGAGGCTGTCGCCCTGCGAGAGGTCCAGGCTGATGTTCTCCCAGCCCGCCTGGCTGACCAGGTAGCCGGCCAGCACGAGCATGACCACGTACACGGCGGGTCCGGCCCAGTCCACGAAGCGCCGGATCGCGTCCATGCCGCGCCAGAACACCGCCGCCTGCGCCACCCACAGGATGGCGTAGCAGATGTAGCCGAGCACGGACAGGCCGAGGAAGGTCGGCTCGTTCAGCGCCGCGGTGGCGGGCCAGAACTTCAGGAAGATGATGATGAGCGACTGCGAGGCCAGGTACGTCTGCACGCCGTACCAGGCGATCGCGATGGCGCCGCGCACGATGGCCGGGATGTTCGCGCCCAGCACGCCGAAGACGGCGCGGTTGATCACCGGGTACGGCACCCCGGTCACCTGGCTCGGCCTGGCCACCAGGTTGCAGAAGACGTTGACGATGACGATGCCCGCGAGCAGCGCGAACAGCACCTGCCAGCTGGCCAGGCCGAGCGCGAACAGGCTGCCCGCGGTCACGTAGCCGCCGACGCTGTGCACGTCGGACATCCAGAAGGCGAAGATGTTGTACGACGACCAGGTCTGCTTCTTCAGCGGGGCCAGGTCCTCGTTGGTGAGCCGGGGGTCGTAGGACGGCGGGGACGTGGTGGTGGTGGCGGGTTGTGTCATCTGCGGCATCCTTGGGGGGTGGGTTCGCCGGAGTGTTAAGTGATGGCTTAACACTTAGGTCGAATGTATGCCCGGACACCCGGGCGCTGATTGCGTCCGTGTTAACAGTTGGCGATGGGGGCCCATGGACCTGGAAGCGCTCGGCGGCGAACGTCTCGGTCGGCGGCTGCGCGAGCTGCGCGCCGGGTCGGGCAAGTCGCTGCGGGCGGTGGCCCGCGAGCTGGGCATCTCGGCCAGCGCGGTGTCCCAGATCGAGCGCGGGACGATGCGGCCGTCCGTCAGCCGGCTGATCGCCTACACGGCCGCCATCGGCGTGCCGCTGTCGGCCGTCTTCGACGAGCACGAGCCTGCCTTGGGGTCCGCTGTCTCGGGTGCCGCTGTCTCGGGTGCCGCCGTTTCGGGGTCCGCTGTTTCGGGGTCCGTGCCCGGTCTGGCCGTGCGGCGGGCCGGCGAGGTGGCGCCGATCGTGCTCGGCGGCGGGGTGACGTTCCGCCGGCTGTCGCCCGGGGCGACGCCGGACGTCGAGTTCTTCGAGTCCACGTACCCGCCGCACGCGGTCTCCACCGCCCACGGGAGCTTCCTGCGGCACGAGGGGTACGAGGTCGGGACGGTCACGGCGGGGGAGCTGACGATCGAGTTCGAGTCGGAGGTGGTCACCCTGGGGGTGGGCGACTCGATCACGTTCCCGTGCGACCGGCCGCACAGCATCGGCAACCGCTCCGCCACCGTCACGGCGGTCGCGACCTGGCTCATCGTCCACGCCCGCTGACCGCTCGAGGCGGCCGGCTCGTGGGAGCGGCGGACGGGGAGCGCGCACGGGCGCGGCCTGGTCAGGGACACCCCCGTGCTCGCCGGGGTCTGCGGCCCGGCCCGTTCCGGCTGATGCCGCGGTTCCTCGACCAACTGGCCGCCATGGGCCTCGCCGGCATGCAGAACTTCCCCACCGTCGGCCTCATCGACGGCGTCTTCCGGGCGAACCTGGAGGAGACCGGCATGGGGTTCGGCCTGGAGATCGAGATGATCCGGCTGGCCGCCGAGCGGGGCCTGCTCATCGCCCCGTACGGGTTCACCGCCGAGCAGGCGGAGGCCATGGCGCGGGCGGGCGCCGACATCCTGGTGCCGCGCATGGGCCTGACCGCCAAGGGCAGCATCGGCGCCAAGACCGCGCTGACCCTCGACGAGTCGGCCGTCCGCGTCCAGGAGATGCGTGACGCCGCCGTCGCGGTGAACCCCGACGTCATCGTCCTGTGCCACGGCGGCCCCATCGCCGAGCCCGACGACGTCCGCTACATCCAGGAGCGCACCTCCGGCGCCTCCTCGATGGAACGCCTGCCCGCCTAGGAAAGGGTCACATGCACCGCGAACCGGACTCCGTTCCCACGATGCTCTTCGACTGGGGCTCCATCAAATGGCACGTGACGCCCGGCAGCGTGCCCGGCGCCTCGTCCACGCTGGGTGAGGTGGTGATCAACCCGAACAAGGGCCACGACCGCCGCCTGCACCCCCACTCCGACGAGATCCTCCACATCATCGAGGGGGAGGGGCGCCAGACGGTCGGAGACGGCCCGGAGTTCCCGGTCAAGGCCGGTGACGCCGTCTGGATCCCCATGGGGACGCTGCACTCGACGTTCAACACCGGCCGGCGGCCGCTGCGGATCATCGCCACGTACACGCCGGGCGGTGAGGAGGAGGCGCTGCGCGACCTGCCGGACTTCGTCGAAGTGGCCCCCGGCGAGCACCCCACCTGGGCGGTCGGCCCGGCGACGTGAGCCCCGGCGCGCGCGGGCGCCGGGTCAGGAACGGGGGAAGAGAGCGCCGTCGAAGAGCTTGCGCGCGGTGCGGACGTTCGCGGCCCGCACCGCCGTCGGCGGGCTCGTGGACAGGTCGAGCTCCACCTCCACCTGCAGATGCCCGGTGGGATGCTCGACGTCCACCCGGCTGCCCGCCGGCAGCCGGGCGTGGCGGCGCGCCACCCCGTGCCCCAGCAGCGCCCCCGTCACGACGCTGATGGCGCCCAGCACCCCGATCGCCGCGTGCGGCCTGAGCGGGATGAACGTACGGGTGCACAGCGCCCCGCCGTCCCTGGGCGGTGCCACCAGCGTGGTCTTCGGCACCGGCCGGCTCGTCACGTCACCGAGCCCCATGAGCTTCCCAGCCTGCAGGCGCAGCGACTGCACCCGCTCGCGCAGCCCCTCGTCGGCGGCCAGGTCCTCGTGCGGCTCGTACCCGGTGATCCCCAGGTCCGCAGCCGCCGCCACCACGACCGGCATGCCGTTGTCGACGCACGTCACCTCGACGCCGTCGATCACGTCCACCTCGCGTCCGGTCGGCAGCAGGCCGCCGGTGGCGGAGCCCGCGGTGTCCTCGAACCCGAGTACGACGGCGGCGGCAGTCCCCGGCACGCCGGAGATGGCGGTGCCGCCCCGGTAGTCGACGCGCCCGCCGGGCGTGGGGAAGCTCGCGGTGGCCGCGCCGCCGGAGTTGAGCAGGCGGATGCGCACCTCAGTGTGCTCGCCGCCCGGCTTGACCAGCCCGCGCTCGACGGCGAACGGGCCGACGCCGGCCAGCAGGTTGCCGCAGTTCTGCGCGGCCGAGACCACCGGCTCGTCCACGGCCACCTGGAGGAACAGGTAGTCGAGGTCGGCCGACGGGTCGGCGCTCGGTGACACCACGGCGACCTTGCTGGTCAGCGGGTGCGCGCCGCCGATGCCGTCGATCTGGCGCGGGTCGGGGCTGCCCAGGGCGCGCAGCAGCAGGTCGTCGCGCTCGGCCGGGTCGGCGGGCAGGTCGGAGGCCAGGAAGTAGGCGCCCTTCGAGGTGCCGCCCCGCATCAACATGCAGGGCACGCCCTCATCGCTCACCGTCATCCGTCGCTGCGATCGGTCGTCGTCATCGGCCGCCCCCATCAGTCACCGCCGTACTCCTCCGCGCTCACGTACGTGATGCCGAGTCCGGGCAGGCGTTCGCGCAGCCCGTACCGGTCGAGGCCGAGTTCGCCCTTCTCGAACGCCTCCCGCGTCGCCGCCTCCTTGGCGGCCCGCGCGGCGGAGGCTTCGATGCCCCGCTCAAGGTCCTTCCGGGGACACACGAGCACCCCGTCGTCGTCGGCGATGATCGGGTCGCCGGGCCTGACGAGCTGCCCGCCGATCGTGACCGGCACGTTGACCGCGCCCGGCGTCGCCTTCACCGTGCCCTGCGCGCTGACCGCCGAGCTCCACGCGGGAAAGCCCATCGCCCGCAGCTCCGCCACGTCGCGCACGCCCGCGTCGATCACCACGCCGCGCACGCCGCGGTGGCGCAGCGCGGTCGCGAACAGCTCGCCGAACATGCCGTCCGTGCACGGCGACGTCGTGGTGACGACCAGGAGATCGCCCTCCTGGCACTGCTCGACCGCGACGTGGATCATCAGGTTGTCGCCCGGCCAGCACACCACGGTGACCGCGTTGCCGCCGGTCCGCGCGCCCGGCCAGGCGGGACGCAGCCCGGGGCCGAGGTAACCGGTGCGCCCGAGGGCCTCGTGCACGGTCGCGACGCCGTACGAGGCCAGGGTGTCGATGCGGTCGACGGACGCCCGCGGGATGCCGGTGACGACCACGTTCCTCATGCGAGCACGTCCGTGACCTGCGGGTAGAGCCGCATGTACGCCTCGCCCATGGTGTCGTGCGCCAGCCCCAGGTTGGGCCCCGCGTTGCGCTTGAGCTGCACGCCGCGCCGCTTGGCCAGGTCGGTGTAGTAGTCCCACATGTGCTGCTGGGCCGGCAGGCACTCCATGGCCTTGCGCTTCCTGTCGAAGACCGGGGTGATGTCGAGCAGCAGGTCCGGCTTGAAGTCGCACTGCTCGGGCTGGTGCGGCTCGAAGAAGAACACCGGTGGCGCGCCGAGCGGCGCGCCGGGCGCGTCGTAGCCGGCCGCCTGCGCCAGCACGCGCGCCTGCAGCGCCATGCGGGCCGCCGCCGGATGGTCGCCGTTGTACGGGTCGGCCAGCGGATGGGTCAGCACCACGTCGGGTTCGAGCTCCCGGTAGACGCGGACGAGCCGGTCGACCAGCTCGGTGCTCTCGATCAGCGGGTAGTCGCCGGCGTCGAAGAACTCGATCTCCGCGCCCAGCGCCGCGGCGGCGTTCTGCGCCTCCTCGCGGCGGATCGCCTTGATCTCGTCGAGCGTACGGCCGGCCCGCCACGCCTTGGCGGACTCGCCGCGTTCGCCGAAGCTGAGGCAGACCACCTTGGCGCGCTCGCCGCGGCTGGTGGCGAGGGCTATCGCGCCGCCCGCGCGCCAGACGAAGTCGCCCGCGTGGGCACTGATCACCAGAAGGGTGCGGGATGAGGTCTTTGCCGAGGTCACCCAGCCGACGCTAAAAGCCGATCGGCGAGATTGTCAACACTTTCGCTCGCAATCCACGCGGAGCTGCCGACTCTGGGCGCTATTCTTGGGCTGAATATGGACAATATTGTCAACAACAGGGAGTGTCGGAGCAGGAAGGACGTCCATGCAGGACCCTCAGGTCGCGCTGCTCGGCTACGGTGAGGTCGGCCGCATCCTGGCCGCCGGACTCGCCGGACGTGTCCGGCTGCGCGTGTACGACCCGGCCTGCCCGCCCGGCGGACCGGCGTCCGGTGAACTGGTCGCGTCCAATGCCGCCGCCGTACGCGGGGCCGACGTCGTCATCGCGGTCACCACCGGGGCCGACAGTCTCACGGCGGGCACCGAGTCGCTGCCCCACCTCAAGCCCGGCGCCCTGTACGCCGACCTGTCCACGGGCGCGCCCGGCGACAAGCGGCGCCTGGCCGAGGTGCTGGAGCCGGGCGGCGCGGCCGTCGTGGACGGGGCGATCATGGCGCCGATCCCGCTGCGCGGCCTGGCCACGCCGGTCCTGGCCAGCGGGGAGCAGGCGGAGCGGTTCGCCGCGTTCGCCGGCGCGTACGGCGTGACCGTGACGGCGATCGGCGGCGCGCCCGGCGACGCCGCGGCCCGCAAACTGCTGCGCAGCGTGCTGGTGAAAGGGCTCAGTGCCCTGCTCATCGAGTCGCGGCGGGCGGCCGAGGCGGCCGGGCTGGGGGAGTGGTTCTGGGGGCATCTGCTGGAGACCGTGCAGAACGCCGACGAGGCTTTCATGGTGCGGCTGCTTCAGGGAGCGGGGCAGCACGGCGTGCGGCGGGTGCACGAGATGGAGGCGGCCACGCGGATGCTGACGGAGCTCGGGGTGCCCGCCACCATGACCGAGGCCACCACCGCGACCCTCGACCACGCCACCCGCGCCGGCGTCCCACCCACCCCGGACAAAGCACCGTAACGGCTGCCTGGGAAGGGGGTCAGGTTGGGCCGGCTTCCAGAGCCTTGGTGACGCTGCGCAGGTGCTGCTGCATGGCCGTCTGCGCGGCCTCGGGATCGCGGGCCACGATCGCCGCCACGATCAGCTCGTGCTGCGGCAGCGAGATCGCCGCCCGCCCCGGCTGCCGGGCCAGGCGGAACTTGTGCCGCACCACCTGCGCCCCCAGCCGTTCGATGATCGCCGCCGACGTGCGGTGCCCGGCGATGGCGCGGATCTCGGCGTGCAGGGCGGCGTTCAGCTCCGAATAGCGGTCGAGGTCGTTGGCCGTCACGGCCTGCCGCATGTCGCCCACGATCTCGCGCAGCCGCGCGGCCTGCTCGGGCGTGACCCGCTCGGCGGCCTTGGCCGCGGACAGGCCCTCCAGCACCATCCGCACCTCGGTGATCTCGACGGCCTCCTCGCGCGAGATCGCCCGGACGCGGGCGCCCTTGTTGCGCAGGATCTCGACGAGACCTTCCCCCGCGAGCTCCTTGAACGTCTCGCGCACCGCCGCCCGCGCGGCGCCGAACTGCTCGCACACGTCGGCCTCGACCAGCCGCTGGTTGGGCACGAAGTCCCCGTCGAGTATGGCCGACCTGACCCGGTCGGTCAGTGTCTCCTCCTGCGGGGACCCTGCGGTCACGACGTTCTCCCGGTGCCGTACGGACAGATCTGGTTCGACAATATTATGAACAATCCACCTGTGGTCGTGCTGGCCAGGACCGTCGCCGCGCGGGCCTGGCGCTTTGATCGTTTGGCCCCGATCTGTCGGTGCCCTCTAGTAAGTTCCCGGATCATTCGATCAGCCGGTCGCGGAGAGCACGGGCATGTCCGCCCGTGCCCGCGAGCCGGCAGGGGCGGGAGGTTCTGAGGCCGTGGACGCGGACAATGCCGCGTGGGAAGAGCGCAGCGTGCTCCGGGTGGTGCCACCCGTCGAGCCGCGCAAGCTCGCGAAAGTGCCCTTCGTCGAGCTGGCCGACGGCCGGCTGCAGGGCGTCGTGTCGAGCGGATCCGACATCGAGCGGGTCTACGTCTCGTCGATCAGCGCCGGTGATCACGCGCTGAGCTGCAGCACCAACAACAACCGGCCGTGCGGCGCGCTGCACGGTTACGCGTGCAAGCACATCAGGTCGCTGGCCGACGAGGCGGTCGTGCAGTACGGGCTCGACCGGGTGGCCCGTTACCTGCGGGTCGAGGTCCCTGAGGGGGAGCGGCTGATGGAGCACATCAACGGTCACGTCGAGCGCACCCCGGCGGCCGTCGTGTTCAGCCGGTTCCTGCGCCACCTGGCCTACCTGGAGGTGCCCGACAGCACCGACCCGCTGACCGAGCTCCACTGGTTCCCGGCGACGGGGGCGGTGCGCTGATGCTCGACGTACAGCTGAGCGAGCTGATCGCTGACGGCCCCGCGGGGGCCGGCGCGGCGCTCGACGTGGTGGCGGGGTTCGACGCGGCGCTCACCCACGGGTTCGCCAGGATCGGCGAGGAGCCGGCGGCGGCGCTGGCCGCGCTGGCCGGCGCGCTGGTGGCCACCCCGCTGGCCGGGCGCGTGAGCGAGGCCGTGGAGAAGGTGAGCGCGGGCTCCGTCGCGGACGAGCATCTGGCGGCGCTGGCCGGCGGCCGGGCCGCGCTGTTCGGCGCGGTGCACGACGCGCTGCTCGCCCGCCTGGACACGGCGCTTGGCCGCACCCGTGCCGCCTGGGAGCCGGTCGCGGGCGAGAGCGAGGCGCCGGCCAACCTGCTCGCCGGGTGCCGCATCTGGCTGCGCGAGCTGGCCATCGTGGGCTGGCGTGGCGTCGATCACGACCTGGTCGCCTCCGCCGACCAGACCATCGAGGCGCTGCTGGCCGTGCCGGGCCTGCGCGGGCTGGCGGTGCTGCTCGACGGCCTGGCGACAGAGCTGCGGGCCTCCAGCCCGATCGCCACGATGGACCGGCTGCCCGCCCGCCGCTGGGCCGACCTGTGGACGCGCGCCATGCTGCTGGCGCAGCGGGGCCCGTGGCCGGGCGGCTCCGAGCAGGTGTCGGGCCGGCTGCTGATCCTGGGCGCCGACGTGCACGAGCACGCGACCGTCGTCCGCGTCCAGGTGCACGCCGTGCTGGAGCCGTCAGGAGGCGCGCCCGCCAGGCTCGTCCGTACGAGCGTGGCCGCCGCCAAGGTCGACACGATCGTCGGCCCGACCGTGTGGCGGCTGCTCGGCGGCCACCCCGCGCTGCTGGCCGCGCTGGCCGAGCACCGCAGTTTGGAGATCACCGACATGCCGCTGCTGCCCGGCGGCGACCTGGTGTGGCACGACGACCGGGCCCGTCCCGGCGCGGAGGCCGACCCGTTCGCCACGGCCCGGCTCCAGCTCGGCGGGGCCACGGCGGCGCCGGTGACGCCGCTCGACCGCCATCCGGTGCGCATCGCCGAGCCCGTCTTCGTCGAGGGCTACAAGACCGACGGGCGCACGCTGACCCTGGGCGGCGGCAAGCTCGCGTTCGACCTCGACCGGCTGCCGTCCTGCGGCCCGCTCACCCCCGCGCTGCTCAAGGCCTCCACCGCCTGCGTGGGCCTGCTGCGCTGGGACGGCGGGCAGTGGTCGCTCCAGCCGCTCGCGGTGCAGTCGGTGGTCAAGAAGGAGCCGGTCGCGGCGCACAACGGCGACTGGGCCAAGGGCCCGACCGACCCGAAGGCGGCCAAGGCCGAGACCAGGAACGGTGACGTGGTCGCCGTACTGCGGGAACGAGCGGGACGGCTGTTGCGGAAATGACCGAGACGACAGCGACTCCCGCGACGCCCGAGGCGCAGAGCGCCGACCAGACCAAGCGCCAGGTGCTCTACTGGCGGCTGCTGTCGCGGCTGTTCAGCCCCGACGAGCAGCCCTCGCTGGAGAACGCCAGCGTCGGCATCGTCGGGGAGCTGGGCCTGCCGCCCGCGCTGCTCGACCCAGGAGTGTCGGTCGACAACCTGGTGCAGCGCTTCCCCGAGCTGGCCGCACAGTTCGACGGCCTGATGACCGAGCGGGAGCACGAGGAGGGCGACGAGGTCCGCCGCGCGGCCCTCGTCTCCAAGCTGCTGCTCAACGTGTTCGCGACCGGCTCGGGCAACGTCAGCGCGAGCCAGTTGCAGAGCTGGAAGCAGGACGCGGGCTGGTTCGAGCGCGGCATGGGCTGCGAGCCCGGCGGGCTGCGCCACCGCGTCGGCGACGAAGAGCTGGCCAAGGTCCTCGCCGGCCTGGAGGGCGACCTGGTCAAGCGCATGCGCCTGCGCGAGGTGCTGGCCGATCCGGCCCTGGCCAAGCAGCTGACGCCGAGCATGTCGCTCATCGAGCAACTCCTGCACGACAAGTCCAACCTGTCGGGCGTCGCACTGGCCAACGCCAAGGCGCTGATCCGCAGGTTCGTGGACGAGGTCGCCGAGGTGCTGCGCACCCAGGTGGAGAAGGCCAGCGCGGGCGTCATCGACCGGTCGGTGCCGCCGAAGCGGGTCTACCGCAACCTCGACATCGAACGGACGATCTGGAAGAACCTCACCAACTGGAGCCCCGACGACCAGCGGCTCTACGTTGACCGGCTCTTCTACAAGCAGACCGCCCGCCGCACCACCCCGGCCCGCGTGATCGTGGTCGTCGACCAGTCGGGCTCGATGGTGGACGCCATGGTCAACTGCACGATCCTGGCCTCGATCTTCGCCGGCCTGCCGAAGGTCGACGTGCACCTGATCGCCTACGACACCAGGGCACTCGACCTGACCCCGTGGGTGAGCGACCCGTTCGAGGTGCTGCTGCGCACCACGCTGGGCGGCGGCACCAACGGCACGGTCGCGATGGCGCTGGCCAGACCGAAGATCGCCGATCCGCGCAACACCGCGATGGTGTGGATCTCCGACTTCTACGACAACCGCTCACTGATCACCGACTTCGAGGCGATCCACCGCTCGGGGGTCAAGTTCATCCCCGTCGGCTCGGTCAACAGCTCGGGCAGTCAGAGCGTCGACCCGTGGTACCGCCAGAAACTCAAGGCCATGGGCACGCCTGTGCTCTCCGGCCATGTCCGCAAGCTCGTGTTCGAGCTCAAGAACTTCCTCGCCTAGGAGACCGCGAATGAGTGACGATATGCTGCGTGCCCCCGCAGAGGTGAAGTACGCCGAGGAGCTCGACTACCTCGAGTCGATCGACGACGGCCCCAAGCCGTTCTCGTGGCGGCTCAGCCCGCGCATGATCCGGATGTTCGTCCTCGGCTCCGAGCGCGCCGACGGGATCGACAGGGAGATCCCGCAGAAGTGGTTCGGTGACCGCAGCTTCGTCGAGCGCAGCATCGTGACGCTGGCCTCCGACCGGGGCCTGCTGCTGATCGGCGATCCGGGCACCGGCAAGAGCTGGCTGGCCGAGCTGCTGTCCGCGGCCATCTGCCGCAACTCCACGCTCGTCGTCCAGGGCACCGCCGGCACCACGGAAGACCACATCAAATACTCGTGGAACGTCTCCATGGTCATCGCCAAGGGGCAGTCGCGCGAGTCGATGATCCCCTCGCCGATCATGACGGCGATGGAGGGCGGCGTGATCGGCCGCTTCGAGGAGCTGACCCGCTCCACCAGCGACGTCCAGGACGCGCTCATCTCGATCCTGTCGGAGAAGTACGTCTCCATCCCCGAACTCGACGACGACAACATCGTCTTCGCCCAGCCCGGCTTCTCCATCATCGCCACCGCCAACAGCCGCGACCGGGGCGTCAACGACCTGTCCTCCGCGCTCAAGCGCCGCTTCAACTTCGTCCGCATCCCGGTCGTGACGAACAAGAAGAGCGAGGCGGAGATCGTCCGCTTCCGTACCGAAGAGCTGCTGCGCAGGCACCGGATCGAGCTGGACCTGCCGCCCACACTGCTGGACATCCTGCTGCAGAGCTTCGCCGACCTGCGCTCGGCGGCCTCCTCGGCCACCAGCGACGACGACAAGCTGGAGTCGGCGCTGTCCACGGCCGAGCAGATCGGCGTGCTGGAGGACGCCATCCTGCACAGCCACTTCTTCGGCGACCGCGTGCTGCGCGCGCAGACGCTGGCCGGGTCGCTGGTCGGCTCGCTGGCCCGGCGCAGCCCCGAGGACCTGGCGATCCTCAACAAGTACTGGCACGGGGTGGTCGAGCCGCGCAGCAAGAAGGACGGCGGCGAGTGGCCGGAGTTCCTCGAGGGCGGCCGCGAGGCCATCGCCACGCTCTCATGATCGGCCAGCCGAGCCCCTTCGGCTCGCTCCGCGACCAGCTGCTCGGCGCGGCCGAGCAGTTCGCCGAGGGTCCCGTCGCCGTGTCCGGCATCCTGTCTGGCCTGGTGGACGACGTGGACCGGGCGCTGCGCGAGGAGCTGGAGATCTTCCCGGTCTGCCACCATTCGCCGGCCTCGGCGCTGGCGATGGTGCGCAGGCTCAGGGAGAAGCAGCCGAAGGTCATCTACCTGGAGCTCTGCGAGGACCTGCAGCCGCTGCTGACCGAGCTGCGCAACTGCCGGCTGCCGGTGGCGCTGCAGGCGTTCGCGACCGACATCGACGGCTTCCCGCAGTCGTGGGCGCCGCTCAGCGTGGTGGCGCCCATCACGGAGGCGTCCGCCGAATACCAGGCCATCTCGTACGCGCTGGAGACCCCGGGCGTCGAGCTGGTGCTGGTGGACCGCTCGACCGACCACGTCTTCCAGTGGGCTCCCGGGGAGGAGCCGCAGGCCGCCGGCAAGAAGGAGGAGGAGGCGGGCCTGCACGGCGACGCGGTCGGCGTCGAGATCGGCGACCTGCGCCCCCGCTTCGCCGAGCTGGAGGAGCACCTGCTGCACCACGGCAAGGTGCGCCACTGGTCGGAGTGGTGGGACCAGTACGTCGAGCAGCCCCTGTCCGGGGCGGACTACGACACCTACCGCCAGGTCATGGTGCTGATCGGCAGCCTGTTCCGCCGGCTCGGCCCCGGCGGCGACCGGCTGGCGGTCGACGAGGACCGCGAGCGCTACATGTGGACCAGGATGCGCGAGCACCTGTCCGCCTCGGGTGCCGACCCCGCCGACTGCCTGTACGTGTGCGGCGCCTTCCACGCCGCCAGCCACGTCGAGCAGTTCGGCGTCAGGTCCGAGGCGCCGTTCGAGATCAGCCCGCGCACCGAGACCAAGTGGCTGTACGGCCTCATCCCGTCCAGCCACTCGGCCATCGAGGCGCAGTTCGGGCTGGCCCCCGGCTCGGTGTCGATCGCGGCGGCGACCTGGGCCAAGGCGCTCACCCGGGGCAAGCTGACCCCGTTCCAGCTCCAGGGCCAGAAGAAGAGCGCGCGCAAGCGCCCGGCCAAGCTGCCCGCGCCCGTCCCGCAGGGTGACGTGGCCGACAAGCTGACCGTGTTCCTGTCCAGCCCGCCGGCGCTCGACGCGCTCGACGAGGCCGAGCTGCTCGGCTGGTCGGTGGACATCGTCCGGCTGGCCCGGCGCAACGGCTACCTGGCCAGCACCGCCGACGCCATCGCGGTCTACGAGACCGCGATCCTGCTGGCGGGCATGCGCAACCGGGCCAGGCCGACGCCGTACGACTTCCAGGACGCCGCCGTCACCTGCATCGAGAAGGACTCCGTGCCGGGGCGGCGCGACGTGCGGCGGCTGTGCGAGATCCTGCTCGGCGGCGACCGCGTCGGCGAGGTCGGCTACGACGCGCTGCCGCCGCTGGCCAGGAACGTCTACGACCGGCTCGCGCCGCTCGGGCTCGACCTGGAGAAGCGCACGATCCAGCGGGCGCTGCTCAACCTGCAGGCGGAGCCCGACCTGGTGCCCTGCTCCGACCTGCTGTGGATGCTGCGTCACCTGCTGCCCGACGACGCGGTACGGCCCATCATGGGCGAGCGCAAGCTGGGCGAACGTTCGATCCAGGAGAGCTGGGACCTGTCGTTCGGCAAACACCAGCGCTCGATCATCGAGCTCGGCTACGAGGGCGTCACCATCGAGCAGGTGCTGGAGCAGCGGCTGCGGCGCTCGGTGTGGGACCAGAAGGCCACCGCGGCCGTCGCGCTGGCGGCGGTCGAGGACGCGATCCTGTTCCTCGGCAGCCGGCGCTTCGCCGACGAGCTCGGCGCGCGGGCGGTGGAGCTGCTCGCGGCCGAGCGCACCGTGGACGGCGCGCCGGAGGTGCTGCGCCGGATCCGGCGGCTGATGGCCTACTACCGGACGGCCGAGCCGGAGCTGCCCGCCTGGTGCGAGGCGTTCGCGACCAGCGGATACGCACATTACTGCACCCTGCTGCCGACGGCCTTCGTGGACGACGACACCGGGGTGCGGCAGGTGTCGGCCATGCTCGGGTTCCTGTTCTCGATGGAGAGCCTCGCGCTGGCGCTCGGCTGCGACCGGGCCCAGCTGGAGCTGGCCGTGCAGCAGTCGCATCCGGAGGCGCCGGCCAAGGTGGCGCTGCTGTGGGCGGCCCGGCACCAGCTCGGGCTGCTGCCGCTGGCCGAGCTGCGCTCCCGCGCCGACGACCTGCTGGCCAATCCGCTGGTCATCCCGTCGTTCCCGCAGTACATCATCGGGTTCGTGCAGGCCATGGAGCCGGTGCCGCAGTTGTCGGGGTTCGTGGTGGAGGTGATCTCCAAGGCGTTCGGACGGCTGCCCGACGGCGTGCTGCTGCCCTGGCTGCCCAAGCTGATCACCACGCTGCGCGACGGGGCGGCGGAGCTGGTGCCGGTGCTGGTCCGCGAGGCCGGGCGCACGTTCCCCGGCTCGCTGACCGCCGCCGACACCTGGACGCCGCCCTGGGAGGCCCGTCCCAAGCCCGCCGCCGGCGGCGCCGCTCCGGTGGCGTCGGGGCCGGTGGCGGAGCTGCTCCTGGCGCATCCGGCCGCGTGTGACGCGGTGGCCGGGGTGCTCGGGTGTACGGATGAGTGGGTCACGCCCGGCGCCGACGGCGGCCCGGTCGGGAATCCCGAGGTGGGCGCGCTGCTGGCCGGGCATCCGGAGGCGGCGCTGGCGCTGGCCGGTCTGCTCTCCTGACCCGCCGCACCGCACGACCGCCGGGCGCGGTCCCGTTCCGGACGGGTCCGCGCCCGGCATCATGACGGGCCGGTAGGGGCTTTGGGGGTTGTCCGCTGCCCGGGGCCTGAAGCCGTCAGCCCGGGAGGCCGGCCTGCGGCGTCAGCCGAAGACGCGGGACAGCCTGGGGATCCGGCGTACCAGGAGCCAGTCCACCAGCAGCACCACGATCATCGTCATCCCGGCCAGCGGGAACAGCAGCCCCAGCAACGCCATGATGACCATCACCCCGTAGGCCGAGCGCCGGTCCGTGGCGCGGGCGGGGGCGCCGGCGCGGCCGCGCGGGCGGCGCTTCCACCACATCCACGTCCCGGTGATCACCAGCGTGATGATCGTCAGGCAGGCTCCCAGCATCACCAGCAGGTTCACCACGCCGTACCTGCGGCCCTCGTGCAGCGCGACGCCCTGCTCGACGGCCTTGGCCAGCACGCCGTACTCGTCCCAGCCGTACGAGGTCAGCACCTTCCCGCTGTACTGGTCGACGTGGAGGGTCTGCGCGTCGGCGGGGTCGCGGCGCGGGTCGGTCACGATCGTGTAGACGCCCTTGGGGCCGTCCGGCAGCAGGACCTTGACGTCACATTCGCTCGGCGGGCACCTCCGGATCGCCGGCCTGGCGGCGGCCAGCGCGTTCTCGACGGGCAGCGCTCCCGGCTGCAGCCCGCCGTGCGTCGCGCCGTGCCCGGCGTGCGCGTCGTCGGAGGGAGGCACGGGCAGCCGCTCGGCCGCCCACGGCACCTTGGCGTCGGGGTTGGCCGACAGGTCGCCGGACAGCGGCGTCGAGGTGTGGGGGTAGTCGTCGGCGCTCGGGGCCGTCGAGCCGGTGCTGTCCTGGATGCGCTGGAGCCCGTCGCCCCACACGCCCGACCACGGCAGGCCGGAGAGCACGAGGAACACGACCACCGCGCCTCCGCCGATCCCGGCCGTGACGTGCAGCCGGCGCAGCTTCGCCCGACCGGTCCGCACCTTCCTGACCGGCGCCCCCTTGACCCGCTTGCGCCGGCCGCCCCACCACAGGTACGTGCCGGTCGCGGCCAGGATCAGGGCCCAGCAGGCGGCGATCTCCACCACCCGGTCACCGACCGTCCCTGACATCAGCTCGCCGTGGATCGTGCGCACGACGCGCATGAACGTGGCCGCGTCGTCGATCTCCCCGACCACCTGCGCCGTGCCCGGATTCACGTACACCGAGATGCCCTGGGCGAACGGGCCGGTGTCGGCGCCCTGGAGGATGACGCGGGTGGTGCGATCGGGAGACGTGGGCGGGATGACGGACATGACGGGCGTGCCCGGACGTATCTGCTGGGCGGCGGCGATCTGCTCCGACAGGGGACGCGCGCTGGCGGCGGGTTCGGCCAGCGTGCGTACGTCCTGGTAGCGCCACTCCTCGAAGGGCTCCTTGAACAGGTAGATCGAGCCGGTGACCGCCAGCACCAGCAGGACGGGGGCGACGAAGACGCCGGCGTAGAAGTGCCAGCGCCAGACGACCCGGTAGCGCTGGGAGGCGGACGACGTGGGCGGGGGCGAGGGGATGGGCGCGGTGGCTTCCGTACGTGTTTCGACCGAGGTCATGAAGGGCTCCGTTCCGTCCGGCGCGCGTGGCTGAACGAGGGCACGCCGAGATCGGGCAAGGGGGGACCGCGTGGAAGGGGCGTATGCCCCGGAACCGGGCGACAAGAGGGCCGCGCGGAACTGGCGGGCACGCCGGAACTGGGCGACAGGGGTCGCGCGGAGCCGGCAAATGCGCCGAATCCAGGCAGGGGAACCGTGCGGCGCGCACACCGGCTCGTGCCTGCGCCGCCGACGGACGTACCCGGCGAGAAGATGCGGCCGGGCACCGATGAGGAGGTCGGGTCAGTCCAGTCCCGGGCAGGGCGGTCCCCTGCGGCACAGAGCCCAGGCCAGCACCTGGGAGTCGCGGACGTTCGCCCGGTCTGTCGCGATCGGGCGGGCGATGCGGGAGTGCGCCGGGGGCGCGGCGGCGCGGGCGATCAGCAGCGCCCACAGCAGCTCACGCAGCGAGCAGCCGAGCAACAGCAGCAGCGCGGCCAGCGCCGTCTCACCGCGATCGAGCCACCACGCCGACACCGCCGCGACCAGGGCGTGGGCCAGCACCATGCCCGCCCAGGCGAACAGGCCGTCCTCGTGATGGCCGGCGAACAGGTGCGAGTCGTGCTCGGCGCCGCCGGAGGACAGCACGGAGGAAAGGGAGGCCTCACCCGCCGTGAACAGCTGGTGCATCCCGTACTGGGCGGCGAAGGAGGCGGTGAGCAGCGTGCCGGGGGAGCGTCTGCGACGGGCCAGCACGTACGCGCCCGCCGCCGTCACCGCCGTGGCCGCCAGCATGGTCCCGAGACCGGCGATCGGGCCTCCGGCCAGCACGTGCATGCCCAGGGCCGCGAGCACGCACACGGCCGCGAACACCGCCGCCCGCAGCCCGCGCAGGCCGGGCCGGCCGGCCTGCGCGGTGTCCCTGCTGCCGGTGCCGCGTCCTTTCTGGTCGGGGCTCATGCGCGTTCACCGCTCACACCGACAGATACGGCGGGTTCGCGGGTGCGGTTCACCGAACGCGACGAACTTTCGGGCCAGCTCCCGCCCACGGCGCGGCCGGTGGATCGAAGCCGCAGGTGGGATCCCGTTTGCTCACTGGGCGCCGTACACCAGCCTGGGCGGGTGGCCTCCGTAGAGCTGACTGACGGTGACGAAGCGGTAGCCGCGCTTGGACAGGCCGCGCAGCACCCGTGGCATCGCCCGGACCGTCGACGGGTGGATGTCGTGGAACAGGATGACGCTGCCCGGCCGCACCGACCGCAGCGTCTTGCGGGCCACCTTGGCGCTGTCGCGCAGGCGCCAGTCCAGGGTGTCCAGGCTCCACATCACGATGGGCCGCCTCGTCTGCAGGCGGACGGCCGTGTTGAAGGCTCCGTACGGCGGCCGGAGGAGTTTCGGCCGGACCCCGATGGCCGCCTTGATCGCCTGGTCGGTGCGGGCGAGCTGCGACCGCACCCGGACGGCGGACAGCTTCGTCAGGTCCGGGTGCGACCAGGTGTGGCTGCCGATCTCGTGCCCCGCCGCGTACGTCCTGCGCACGACGCCCGGGCTCGCGGCGACGTTCTGGCCGACGACGAAGAACGTGGCCCGCGCCCGGTAGGCGGCCAGGTGGCGCAGCAGCGCGTCCGTGTACTTGCCCGGCCCGTCGTCGAACGTGAGCGCCACGCACTTGGCCCGGCGGCAGTCGACCGGCCTGGCCTGCTCGGCGGTGGCGCCGTTGATCGCGGCCAGCACCGGCGTCAGCGAGGCCGCCCCCACCACCTCCACCGCCCCCGTCGCCTTCGCCCACGCCTCCCGCACAGTAACCGATAAGGCCGCGGCCGCCACCCCGGCCCCGGCCTGCGCCGCTCCGGGCGTGGTCCGTGCCGCTCCGGCGGTGGCTTGTGCCGTCCCGGACGTGGGCCGCGCTCCCGATGCGGCCGGTGCCGGGGCCGGGGTGGTGGCCAGGTGACCGCAGGCCACCGTCACCAGGGCGGTCGTGGCGAGCAGCCGCGCCGTCCCCCGTCGTGCGGGCCCCTGCCGAGCCGGCCTCCGCCGGACCGTCCCCCGTCGCGCCCCGGCCTCTGCGGGCGGGCGCGGCTTCGTGCCGATGTTCATTTTTGCCCCCTCGCGCACCGCCCCCGGTGCGCTCCCTGAGCGACGACCCCGGCGAGTGCCAGGATCGTTCCAAGGTGTTGGACTGCCGCCGTTCGCACCTGGTTCGCGGAAAGCCGCTTTCCGGATGAAGCGGCCGGGGAGGCCATCGGCGTCGCGGCCGGGCTAGGCGCCGTATCCGCCGTCGATTCGCAGCACCGCCCCGGTGATGTAGCTGGCCTGCGGGCCGGCGAGGAAGACGACGCCCGCGGCGATCTCCTCCGGCCTGCCGTAGCGCCCCATCGCCGTCGTCGGCAGGAAGATGGGCGCGGTCGGGCCGTCGGCGGGGTTCATCTCGGTGTCGATGAACCCGGACTGGATGACGTTGACCGTGATGCCCCGGTGGGCCAGATCGCGCGCCGCGCCCTGGCTGTAGCCCTCAAGGGCCGACTTGGTGCCGGCGTAGTCGGCCATCCCGATGAAGCCCACCCGGGTTCCCACGCCCGAGCCGATGCTGATGATCCGCCCGCCGTCGGGCAGCAGTGGGAACGCCGCCCGGATCGCGGCCACCACGCTGGTGTAGTTGACGGCGAGCTGGCGGTCGAAGGCGGACTCGTCGGCGAGTTCGCTGTCGATCGGGACGCCCACGCCAACGCCGGCGTTGTTGACCAGAATGTCCAGCCTGCCGAACCGCTCAACCACGCTGTGGACCAGACCCGCCGCCTTGGCCGGGTCCGACTGGTCCGCCTGGAAGGCCGCCGCGCGGACGCCCTTGGCCTCCAGCTCGGCGACCACGGCCTTGGCCCGATCCGCCGAGGACGAGTAGCTGATCGCGACGTCGGCTCCCTCGTCGGCCAGCGCCAGTGCCGACGCCGCCCCGATCCCCCGCGATCCGCCGGTCACGACGGCCACTTTGTTGTCCAGCTTCCCCATGTGCTTTCGCCTTTCCGCAAGCGACGGTGTTATTGACTGTGCGGTCCACAATAAGGATGGTGGACCGTGCGGTCAAGAACTCGTATCCTGTTCACATGGCACGTCCGCGATCGTTCGACGAGAAACAGGTGCTCGACGCGATCCGTGATCAGTTCTGGGACGCCGGTTACGCCGAGACCTCCCTCGAAGACCTGATGCGGGTCAGCGGCCTGGGCAAAGGCAGCCTTTACGCGGCCTTCGGTGACAAACGTCAGCTCTTCCTCAGGACGCTGCGCGGCTACACCGAGGAAAGCCATGGCTACCTGCGCCGCGCCCTCGCCGAGACGCCACGGGCCCTGGACGCCCTGCGCATGCTCTTCGAGTCACCGATCGACGACCCGGCCGGCACACGGCGTGGCTGCCTGATGGCCAACAGCACCTGCGAGCTCGGCAACCACGATCAGGACGTCCTCGACCACGCCCACCGCACCTACGAGACGTCCACCGCGCTGATCGCCGGCTGCGTCGCCCGCGCCCAGCGCGAGGGCGACCTGCCGGCCGACGCGGATCCGATCGCCCTGGCGCGGGCCCTGCTCGCCGCGCAGCAGGGGCTCGTGTTCATGAGCAGGACCGGGATGGACACGGACACGCTCCTGGCCACGGCACGATCGCTCGCGGCCCAGCTCCTGCCGGACCCGTCCGGCGACTGAAACCCGCTTCAGGTGTGGCCGACCTCGCGCAGCCCCGCCAGGGCCGCCTCGGCGAAGGCCGTCCGTTCGTCCGTGGACGTCCCTAACAGCTCGAACGCGCGCGGACGCGCGGACAGCTCATCCTCCCGATGGTGGGCCGGGTCCGGTTTAAGTGGACCGAAGACCTACCCGGCGTCGCGAAGAACTTCCCCGCGGGGCAGGTGGCCGGAGCCCGCCTGGTCAAGGACGTGTTCGGGTGGAGCATCGTGTTCCGCGCCGAAACTCTGGTCCAGCCCGCTGCCCCGCACCAGGGCGAGCAGGTCGGGATCGACCGGGGCGTCACGGTCGCGCCGGCCCTGTCGGATGGGACCATGCGTGAGCACGGCCCCTGGCTCACCGGCCGTGAGGCCGAACACCTGCGCCGCCTGGAGAAGGAGCCGGCCCGTCAGCGCGCGGCCCGGCCCAGCAAGACCCGCCCCTCGGGACGCGAACAGCGCACCTACGACCAGATCGCCCGGCTCCGCGCGAAAGCCGAGCGCAGAGCCGTCGACTGGCAGCACCAGACCACCACCGAACTCGTCGGCACGTTCTCTGTGATCAAGGTGGAGAAACTCGCCATCCTCAACATGGTCGAATCAGCCAAGGGCACCATCGAGGCCCCTGGCAGGAACGTCGCCCAGAAGGCGGGCCTGAACCGGTCGATCAGCGGCCAGGCGTGGGGCCGGACCGTCACCCTGCTCGTGTACGAGAGCGCCGACCGGGGCGGGCAGGTCGTGAAGGTTCCCGCGCCGGGTACCTCACAGACCTGCCACCGGTGCGGGCACCGCGACCCGGCCAGCCGCAACGGCACCGTGCCGGCCTGCGTCAATCCCGTGTGCGGGTCGGCCATGCCGACGCCAACGCCGCGATCAACATCAACAACGCCGCGGGGCCTGCGGTGTCAGGACGTGGAGACCTCAGCCTCACCCGGTCTGCGAAGCGTCAACCCCCGCGCGCCGCTTGACCGCGACGCGACGGGAGAACCCTCGGCCTTCAAGCCGGGGAGGAGGTCACAGCATCACCAACGCCGTCGGGTAGTAGCTACATGATCGCGTACATGTCGGGGGAACTGGGCTACTCCAGGGCGCGGGCGCAGCTCACGAACGTCGTGTCGATGCTCGCCTACAGCGTCGCCTGCGTCTTCGCGGCCGTGGCCGGCGACCGGTTCGGGCGGCGGCCGATGCTGATCGCGGCGTGCTCGGGGTTCGTGCTGCCGCTGCCCGCGTTCTGGCTCATGGGCTCCTGGCTGGGCGGGGCGCTGGTTGGCACGTCGGTGCCGGCGATGCTGGTGTCGGTGATAGGGACGTCGAACGTGCCCGCGCTGGTGGAGATGTTCCCCGCGAAGGTGCGGGCGAGCGGGTCGGCGATCGGGTACACGGCGGCGTGCGGGCTTGACAGGGGACCGGGGCTGGTCTTGTCTCGTTCCATCGGGGTCGGGAGGGGAGCCCTGGCATGCTCGCGATCCGCCGCACCGTCCTTGCCCTGCTCGTCACCGCCACCCTCGTGACGATCCCCGTCGAGCCCGTGCTCGCCCGGGCCCCCGCGCCGGGCGGGCCGGGTGCGGGCTCCCACTACGGCCTGGCCAGGAAGGACTGTGTGGGCACCGCCACCGGCCGGGCCTCCAAGGTCTGGTACACGGTCGCGGGCGGCGTCCTGTCCGACGTGTACGAGCCGACGATCGACAACACCAACGTCGAGACCATGCAGTTCGTCGTCACCGACGGCAGGACGTTCACCGAGCTGCAGGCCCGCGACACCACCTACCAGGTGAGCACCGACCGCTCCGGCATGACCTGCACGATCACCTCGGTCAGCGGGAACGGCCGCTACCGCCTGACCACCACCTACGTCACCGATCCTGGAAGCGACGCCGTCGTGGTGCGCACCCGGCTCCAGCCCGCCTCGCTGCGGCTCTACGTCCGGCTCGACGCGAGCGTCAACGGCAACGGTGGCGGCGGCCGGCCGAACGGCGGCGCCGACAGCGGCACGATCGACGGCGCCACCGGCGCGCCCGTGATCTGGGACGACGCCACCGAGACCTCGGCCCCGGCCCGCGACTACGCCGTGCCCACCCACCTGGCGCTGCGGGCCGAACGCCGGCTGCCGGAGGCGAGCGTCGCGTACGCCGGCACTCCCGGCGACGGCGCCGCCCAGCTCGACACGGACCGCCGGCTCACCCCCTACACCGACGCCCCGGCCGGCAACGTGGTCGCCACCGCCCGCCTGCCCATCGACGGCAGGGGCGAGGTGACGTTCGCGCTCGGCTTCGGCCGCACCAGGGCCGCCGCGCTGCGCACCGCCGGCGAGGCGGCCGGCCGCTCGTTCGACGCCACCCGCGCCCGCTACGAGTCCGGCTGGGCCGCCTACGACGCCGGGCTGCGCAGGCCGCCGAACGCGCTCGGCGACTTCTACCGGCTGTCGGCCAACGTGCTCAAGGCCAGCGAGGACAAGACGTTCCCCGGCGCGGTCGTGGCCTCGCTGGCCAGCCCGTGGGGCCAGGCGATCTCGGCGGGCGAACTGGTCGGGGGCAAGGCGATCTACTTCGGCTCCTACCGCGAGGTGTTCGCCCGCGACCTGTACGAGGCGTTCACCGGCTTCCTCGCCGCCGGCGACGTGGCGACCGCCCGCGACACCGTCCGTTTCCTGCTGGAGCGCCAGCAACTGCCGGACGGACGGCTGCCGCGCAACTCCCTGCTCAACGGCGAGCCGGCCCCCGACTCGGGCGGCGACCAGCTCGACGAGACCGCCTATCCGCTGCTGATGGCCTATCAGGCGGGGCTGGCGGGCGACGCCAAGCTCTGGCCGAGGGTGCGGGCGGCGGCCGACTTCGTGCTCTCGCGCGGGCCCGCGTTCGGGGTGGAGCGCTGGGAGGAGCAGTCGGGCTATTCGCCGTCCACGATCGCGGCCGAGATCGCCGGGCTGGTCGCGGCGGGGGAGATCGCCGCGAGGCAGGGCGACCGGGCCAGGGCCGCCCTCTACCGGTCGACCGCCGACCATTTCGCCCGCTCGGTCAAGGCGTGGACGGTCACCACGACCGGTCCGTACGCGCCGCGCTACTTCCTGCGCCTGTCGCGCACCGGCGATCCGGACGCGGCGGCGCCGTACAACCTGGGCAACGGCGGCCCCACCGAGGACCAGCGCCGGGTGGTGGACGCGGGCTTCCTGGAGCTGACCCGCCTCGGCATCCTGCCGCCCGGCGATCCGGACGTGCTGGCCGGCCTGCCTGTCGTGGACCGGGTGATCAAACGCGACACCGCCCGCGGCCCCGGGTGGTACCGGTACGGATCCGACACTCCCGGCACCGAGGACGGCTACGGCGACTGCCACGAGCCCGACCCCACCTCCTGCGCGCCGTCGGGCAAACCATGGCCGACCGGGAACGCCGGCTCGGGGCACGTGTGGCCGGTGCTGGCCGGTGAGCGGGCCGAGCAGGCGCTGCAGACCCGCGACCAGCGCACCGCCTCCGCACTGCTGACGGCCATGCGCGCCATGGCCTCGGGCACCGGCCTGATCCCCGAGCAGGCGTGGGAGAACCAGGACCTGCCCGCCTCCCCGTACGGGCGCGATCCGGCCGTGGCCTCGATCGGCTTCCGCGACGGCGGCCCGGCGGGCTCGGCCTCCCCGCTGACGTGGGCGCAGGCGCAGGCCGTGCGGCTGATCCTGTCACTCGGGTCGAGCAGGCCGGTCGAGCAGCCCGGCGTCGTCCGCGAGCGTTACGCGACCATGCCGCGGACCGTCCCGCTGACCGTCACCGCCCCGGCCGACGGCACCGCGGTCGCCGGCACGTCCGTGCAGGTCGAGGGCACCACGGCGCCCGGCGCGCGGGTCGAGGTGGCCGCCACGCCCGTCGACACGGGCGCGCCGACGCAGGTGGTCTCGGCTCGCGCGGGCTCCGACGGCGCCTTCAGCGTGGCGGCGCCGGTCTCGTTCGGGGAGGTCGTGCTCACCGTGACGGCCGCCGCGCAGGACGGCGGGAACGCCTACGCGCGGCGCTCGGTCGTCGGCGACATCGCGGGCGCCACGACGGTGCTCGACGTCAGCGATCCGGAAGGGGACGACGACGGCCCGGGCACGTACGCCTACCCGACGGCCGCCGACTTCCACGACGGCGCGTTCGACCTGCGCAGATTCCAGGTCATCACCGACGACACCACCGTCTACCTGCGGGCCGGGCTGCGCGACCTGACCGCCACCTTCGGCAACCAGATGGGGGCCCAGCTCCTCGACGTGTACGCCCAGGACCCGGCGGTGGCCGCGCGCTCGACGGATCCGGCCTTCCCGCAGCGTAACCACCGCATCGCCGGGCCTGACGCGTGGACGCAGCGGGTGGAGGCGCAGGGCTTCGCCGCCCCCGTCTGGGTGACGGCCGACGGCGTGGCGCGGGCCGGGGCCGCGGTCCGCGCCTCCGGCACGACGCGGACGATCACGATCGCCCTGCCCAGGGCCGTCTTCGGCACGCCGGGGCCCGGGTGGCGCTTCGCCGTGGTGCTCACCGGGCAGGACGGGTTCAGCGCCGACCAGGCCAGGGGGTTCGCCGCCACGCCGCAGCCGTTCCAGTTCGGGGTCTGCGCGGAGGGCGGCACGGATCCGCTGTGCGCGGTCGATCCAGGGACGGTGCCGAAGGCGCTCGACGTGCTCGTACCGGACGGGCGGTCACAGGCCGACGTGCTGAACCCGCTCGCGGGCCCGGTCGAGGTGCCCGCCGTCACCGTGCCCTGAGCCGCCTGGGATCGCCGCCCGGGACCGGCCTGGCCCCCGGGCGGCGGCCGGGACTGCCGCCCGGGGGCGTCTCACGGGACCGGTGGTCCGGAACGCCGGTGGCCGGTCCCAGATGGTCAGCCGGGCCAGGAGCGCTGGAGCGTGCGGCGGACGCGTTCCCCGGCCGGGGGCGGCACGTCGCCGTCGGCGGACGGGGTGGGCGGCAGCGCGGGCAGGGCCGCGGGCACCAGCACCGCCGACTCCTCCTCGGTCACCGGCCGCTCGATCTCGGTGAAGCCGCCCTCCGGCCCCCGGACGATCACCCCGGTCTCCACCCCGTGCGCGACGGTGTGCCGGTCGCGTAGCTGCAGCCCCAGGCAGATCCGCCGGGTGACGACGTACCCCAGCACAGGCCCGGCGACGATGAGGACGCGGAAGATCCAGGTGGTCGCGTTGAGCGAGATGTGGAAGTTCGAGGCGATCAGGTCGTTGCCCCCGGCCAGCCACAGCACGCCGTAGTACATGATCCCCGCGACCCCGAGCCCCGCCCGCTTGGGCACGTCGCGCGGCCGGTCGAGCAGGTGGTGCACGGCGTGGTCGCGGGTGATCCACCGCTCGGCGAACGGGTAGAGCGCCAGCACGGTGAACAGCAGGCCCGGCGCGCCGAGCGCGGGGATCAGCACGCTCATCGTCACCGTGGAGCCGAAGACGGTGAACTCCCACGGCGGCATGATCCGCAGCGCGCCCTCCAGGAAGCCCATGTACCAGTCGGGCTGGGAGCCGGCGCTGACCGTGCTCGGCAGGTACGGCCCGTACAGCCAGATCGGGTTGATCTGGAACACGGTGGCGAGCAGCGCGACCACCCCGGTCACCCACAGGAAGAACACCGTCGTCTTCGCCAGGAACGCGGGGAAGAACGGCGCGCCGCGCACCTGCTCGTTCCGCAGCCCCTTGGCCCGGAACTGCGTGTGCGTCTGCCGCCACGTCAGGATCACCGCGTGCAGCGGCAGCAGCACGAGCAGCAGGGCGGGGATCAGCAGCACGTGCAGGCTGTAGAGGCGGGAGACGATGTCCTCGCCGGGGAACTCCCCGCCGAACAGGAACGTCGCCACGTACGTGCCCACCAGCGGCACCGAGATGATCACGCCGTGCAGGATGCGCAGCCCGGCCCCGGACAGCAGGTCGTCCGGCAGCGAGTAGCCGAACAGTCCGTTGAGCAGCACCAGTGCGAACAGGGCCACGCCGATCAGCCAGTTGAGGTCACGCGGCTTGCGGAAGGCCCCGGTGAAGAAGTTGCGCAGCATGTGCACGACGATCGCGGCCAGGAAGATGAGCGTGGCCCAGTGGTGCATCTGCCGCATCAGCAGGCCGCCGCGCACCTCGAAGCTGATCTCCAGCGACGACGCGTACGCCTCGCTCATCGTCACGCCGCGCAGCGGCACGTAGCTGCCGTTGTAGACGACCTCCTGCATGGACGGCTTGAAGAAGAACGTCAGGAAGACGCCCGTGAGCAGGATGACCACGAACGCGTACAGTGCGATCTCGCCCAGCAGGAACGTCCAGTGGTCGGGAAAGACCTTCCGCATCGCCTTCTTCAGGAATCCGGCTCCGCCGAGCCGGTCGTCCAAGGCTCCGGCCAGTGAGCTGCCCTTCATCGTTACCCCGCATACGACTTGATTGCTCCTTCAGCAACAAGACGGGATAGACGCCGCGAATGTGACACTCACCAGCCGGTGATGTTTCCGCTCAGGCGAACCGCTCGACCGTGACGGGGATGAGGCCCTGCTCGCGCACCACCTGCCGGTGATGGTGCAGCAGCGCCCCGAGCGCGGTGACCGGGCCGGAGCCGAGCCGCGCGGTCACGTCCACGCACCAGGCGATGCCCGCGCCGATGCGGCGCAGCTCCCAGGTGAAGCCGTGGCCGCCGGCGCTGGCGCTGGCCTTGCCGACCACGCGGGGATGGTCGGTGGGTTCGAGGCGCAGGGCCGTGCGGGCGTTGGCCAGGCCGTCCTCGCCCAGCTCCCCGGCGAACAGGATCCGGTAGCGGCGCGCTCCCGAGCCGGAGCCGAGGTTGAGCGGGGCCGTGGTCGGCAGGTGCCGGCGCTCCTGGAAGAGGGTGCGCAGCCCGGCCTCCTCCGGCAGCCCGCCGCCGCCGAGGCGGGCGAAGGCGGCGCTGGCCTCCTGCCTGCTCACCGGGGTCACCCGCCCCCGCAGGGAGCTGTCGGCCCTGATGGCCCGGCTCAGCTCCGCGGAGGCGGACCAGGCACCGATCTCCGGTTGCCACTCGGCGCCGTCGATGCCGGCCGCCGTGTAGTCGTCGCACAGGACGAACTCCTCCACCAGGAGGGCCGCGGGCGAGGGGTCGCCCGCCGTCGGGGAGATCAGGTAGTAGTCCACCGGCCCATGATTGTAGGCGGCCGAACACCGGATCAAGATCATTGACACGCGCCGCGCCCCCGGTCCGCATGGCTGAAGCCGATACGGGCAGGAGTCCGCCGGATCTCCGATAACGAACTAATGTGGATAACTGCCTATATGTCAGGCGCGGGAGGCATCAGGGATGCGGAACGGCCGGACCAGAGAGACACTCGCGAGCATCATCGCGGCGGCGCTGCTCGTCACCGCGGGATGCACCTCGTCGGGCGGCGGGTCACCGGACCGGCCCCCGCAGGTCAGCGCCCCGGTGGCCAAGCTGGCGATCACGCCCGCCGACGGCACGAAGAAGGTCGCCCCCGACACCGCGATCGGCGTCAAGGTCACCGGCGGCAAGCTGGGTGCGCTGGCCGTCGCCGACGCCAGGGGGCGGCCGGTCAAGGGCGCCGTCGGCGCGGACGGCCTGTGGCGGCCCCGGTGGCCGCTGCGGCCCTCGACGGCGTACACGGTCAGCGCCCAGGCGACCAGCACCGACGGCAAGCAGGTGACGGGGCGCTCCACGTTCACCACGCTCAAGCCGAGACGGGTGCTGGAGAGCGGCATGTCGCCGCTCGAAGGCGAGAAGGTGGGCGTCGGGATGCCCGTGCAGCTGCTGCTGTCGCGGCCGATCCCCGGCCAGAAGGAGCGGGCCGCCGTCGAGCGGTCGCTGGTCGTCACGATGTCACGGCCCGTCGAGGGCGCGTGGAGCTGGGTGAGCGACCGTGAGGTCCAGTTCAGGCCGCGCGAGTACTGGCCGGTCGGGCAGAAGGTGACGGTCGTGGCGCACCTGGCCGGGCTGCGCGCGGGTCCTGGCGTGTGGGGCACGAAGGACCGCAGGCTGAGCTTCACCGTCGGGCCTGAGCACATCACCAAGGTCGACGCGAAGACGCACCGGGCGGTCGTACGCGAGGACGGCGAGGTCGTGAAGACCATCCCGGTCAGCCTGGGCAGGCCCGGTGACGACAGCTACTCCGGCGTCATGATCGCGCAGGAGAAGGCCGCCGACATCGTCATGGACTCGGCCACCATCGGCGAGCCGGGCGAGTACCGCATCAAGACGAAGTGGAACGTCCGGATGACCTACAGCGGCACCTTCTTCCACGCCGCCCCCTGGTCCACCGGCGCGCAGGGCAGCTCGAACGTCAGTCACGGCTGCGTCAACGCCAGCCCCGCCAACGCCCGGTGGTTCTACGAGTTCACCCAGCGCGGCGACATCATCGAGGTCACCGGCACCTCCAGGAAGCTGCGCTTCGGCAACGGGCCGACGCCGTGGGCCAAGTCGTGGCAGGCGTGGCTGGCGGGCAGCGCCCTGGGCAAGCCGATCAACGGGTAGACGCCGCGCCGCTTCGCGGGCACGCGGACGTCAGCGGGCAGGGCAGGCTTTGCGGCGTTCGACCTCGGCGGGGACGTACTTCGCCCATTCCACGGGCGTGAGGTCGCGGCGGGCGAGGGCGCAGGCCCCGCCGACGAGGTCGGCCGGCGGTTCGACGTCCCACAGTCGTACGCGGCCCCCGTCGTCGGCGCCGGCCAGGGTCCGGGCGTCGAGGGCGAAGGCCAGCGCGGTCACCGTCCTGCGCTCGCCGGTGGGGGAGACGCTGATCGCACGGTTGCTCGCCAGGTCCCAGAGCCGGACGGTGGCGTCCGCGCCGCCGGTCGCCAGCGTCCTGCCGTCGGGGCTGAAGGTCAGCGAGGTGACCGGGTTCACGTGGCCGAGCAGCGCCGCGCTGGGCTGGTCGCCGCCACGGACGTGCCACAGGCGCACCACGCCGGCCGCGTTGCCGGTCGCCAGCGTCCTGCCGTCGGGGCTGAAGGCCGACGCGAGCACGGGCTCGTTGTCGTTCAGGCGCATCGAGACCTCCTTCGTGCCCAGATCCACCAACTGCACCCCGCCGGCGACGGCGAGCGCCAGCGTGCGCCCGTCGGGGCTGAGCGCCAGCGACGACGGCTTCGCGCGGGTGGCGATGCGGTCGCGCACGTCCAGGGAGCGGCGGTCGACGACGCGCACGCCCGCGCCGCCGCCGACCACCAGCGTGCGCCCGTCGGGACTGAACGCCGCCACCGAGCCGGCGCCGCCGATCCTGGCCGGCTTACGCCGGACCTGCACCCCGGTGAGCCGGACGCCGTCCTTGCCCGCCTCGGCCGCGACGATGTCACCCGCCCGGTCGAACGCCAGCGCCAGCGCCTGCTCGCCCAGGCGGTAGGACGACCTCCTGGCCGGCCAGCCGAGCACCCGCAGCAGCCCGGAACGCGCCTCGGGGGTGGGGCTGACCCGCCAGGCCAGCGCGGCCAGCAGCGCCGAGAGCGCGGGATCGCTGACCAGCGCGCTCTGCTCGGCGAGGCTCTGGGACACCTCGTCGTCCCGCACGATCCGCAACCGGCGCTCAGCCGTGGTCAGGCTGGCCACGTTGAGGCCCGCCACCAGCACCGTCACCAGCAACGCCAGCAGCGCGGTCCCGCGCACCGTCCTGCGCCTCCTGCGGGCCCGGTCGCCGGCCTCGAGGAAGAGGCGGGCCCGGTCGTCCAGGGGCAGCTCGCCGCTCTCCTCCCACCGCCCGCGTGCCTTCATCACCGTGGCCAGCCTGGTGCCCCGGTACAGGAACGCCGGATTGCGCCGGTTGTCCATCCAGGCGGCGGCGTCGTCCAGCAACTGGTCGTACAGGATCTGGCCCGACAGGTCCTCCTCGAACCACTCCCGCAGCCGGGGCCAGTCCTCGGCCAGGCACCCGTGTGCCATCCGCACCGCGTCCGCGTCCACCACGACCACCCGAGCGGCGGCCAGCGCTCGCAGCACCGCGTCGAAGTCGCCGGGCGCGCCCGCGTGCTCGGCCCGCAGCCCTTCGAGGGTGGCCCGCCGGGGCAGGATCCGGCCGTCGCGGGAGATCGCCGCCAGCCGGCGCAGCACCGTACGGGCGACGGCCTGGCGCGGGCCGTCCAGCGCGAGGTAGGCGGACTCGGCGGCGTCGACCACCGCCCTGCGGATGCCGCCCGTCCGGGCGTAACCGCGCAGGGTGAGCCGGTGGCCGTCGCGGTGGAACCAGGTCGTGCGCATCGCCCTGGCCAGCAGCGGCAGCGCGCCCGGCTCCGGCGCGCCGCGCGGGGTGCGCAGGTCGTCGAGCACCGCGTCGACCAGCCCCTCTTCCAGTGCCAGCCCCGCCACCTCCGCCGGTCCGGTGATCGCCCGCCGCAGCTCGCCGCGCCTCATCGGCCCGACCACGTATGTGGGGCCGGTCAGCTCGGGGAAGGCCGCGCACCGGCCGGCGAACGGCGCGCTCACCACGACCACGACCAGCGCTGCCTGCGGGCCGGTGGCGACGGCGTGCAGCGCGGCGACGAACGCGGCCGTGTCGGGATCATCGGGCACGGCCCCGGCCAGCACCTCCTCGAACCGCTCCACAACCAGCACCAGCCCCTGGCGGCCGGACGGCTCGCCACCCGACGGCAGCTCGCCAGGCAGTCCCCTGCCCGTCGGTCCGTTGCCCGGCCGGCCATCGCCCGGCAGTCTGCCACCTGGAGGCGTGTCGCCTGGGAGTCGGTTGCCTGGCGGGGCGGTGCTCGGGAGGGCGGCGATGGCTTGGGTGACGACCGAGCGGGCGCTTGCTGGGCGTTCGCGGAGTGAGGCGAGCACGGTCGCGGTGTCCAGGCCATCGACCAGGCCGGCCAGTGACGCGGCGAGCTCGTTCAGCGGGGCGGTGCCGGGGGTGAGGACCAGGCCGTGCCATCGCGTGCCCCGTGGTCCGTTCTCGGCCAGGGCGGGCAGGAGGCCGGCGCGGACCAGCGAAGAGACCCCCACGCCGGTGGGCCCGGTCACCACCACCGGCTCCCGTGCCTCCGACAGCAGACCGGCCAGTTCCCTGACGGCATCCTCGCGGCCGAAGAACACCCTCGCGTCCCGTTCGGAGAACGGCTCGGCGCCCGGATAGGGCAGCCCGTCGAACACCTCGCCCGCGTCGGGCACCAGCGGCCTGACCGTCCCGCGCAGCCGGTCCAGGTCCCGGTCTCCGCGCATCACCACGACCTCGTGGGCGGCCCGCTCCAGCAGCGCCAGCGCCTCGGGGGCGGCGTATCCGGCGACGACCAGCACGATCCTGGCCGGCCAGCCCCGTGCCCGCACCCGTTCCATGAGGCCGGCCAGGTCCGCCGCCTCCCGTGCCGTGAAGACGGCGTCCACGATCCGCACCAGCAGCCGGGGTCCGGATGCCGACAGGACCGCGTAGTCGGCCGCGACGTCGCCGTCCCGCCAGTCGCGCCGGTATCCGGCCCGCTCGTCCAGCAGCCACGCCTCCACCGCCCGGTCCGCGGCCCGCCGGGCGGCGGCTCCCGTGCCGAGGACGCGGTCGGCGAAGCGGCCGTCGATCGTGCCACGCTCACCCCCCGCCGTGGCCAGCCGGAACGCCCGCCAGGCCAGCTGCAGGAAGGCCCGCACGTTGCCGCCGCTCAGCCGCAGCAGCGCCCGCACCCCCTCCTCCGTGAACGGCCCGACGCCGCTCCCCGAGCCGGCCGAAGCCCCCGAGCCGACCGAACCGCCGGAGAGGACCGAACCGCCCGGCCGGCCGCCCCACCTGGCCGGCCGGGCACCGGTGACGCGAGCCTGTTGCAGGTACGCGCCGAGCAGGGCGAATGCCTGATCGGGGCTGAGCACGCCCGTCGCCAGGTGGTTGGCCCCGAAGCGCTGCCGCAGGTCGTCAGGCAGCGCCTCCCACCCCGCCCCGCTCCCCGACAGCAGCAGCATCCCGCCCTCCTGCGGGACCCGCTCCACCAGCGAGTGCAGCACTCCCAGGTTCGACGGCCGCCCGAGGACGAGCCGTTCGCACTGGTCCACCACGATGATCACGGGCCGCCCGACCCTGGCACACAGCGCGGTCAGCAGCTGCAGCCCGTGCCGGCACTGGTTGGGGTCGGTCATCGGGCCGGACACGCCCAGCCGCGCCGCGTCCGTCGGCGTGATCTCCCGCCCGGCCAGCCACGCGAACGCCGCCTCCTCCATCGCGGGCTCCAGCAGCGACGTCAGCGCCCGCTGGAACTCCTGCCCGTCGTCGGTCACCCGGCCCAGCTCGTCGGCCTGCGCCTCCAGCACCGCGCCCGGCTCCACCAGCAGCTCCGTGAACAGCAGCTCCGCCCGCCCGGGATCGGGCGGCCGGCGCAGGCCCGCCTCCTCGCCGGCCAGCACCGCCTGGAAGCCCCGGCTCAGCTCTCGCAGCCTGTCGCGGCCCACCTGGCTCATGAGCCGCTGGTAGAGGGCACGGAAGTCGCCGTCCTGGGCCTTGGCGTAGAGCCGGAGCGCGCCGGTCTCGCCGCCGAGCGCGTACCTGATCGTGTGGGTCTTGCCGGTGCCGTGCTCGCCGTGCAGGAACGCCACCTGCCCGCAGGACGGATGCTCCAGGTACTGCCGGACCAGCGCGGTCAGGGCGGCCACGGCGGGCAGTTCGACGGTCGGCCCCGTGATCTGGGCGTCGAGGATGTCGGCGTCCCTGACCTGCTCCTCCATGCTCATGGTGCCGCGCGCGGGGAACGGGTTGCCGGTGGCCGTCCTCATGACGCCCCCAGCTCGTTCAGCATCCTGATCATGAAGAACATGAACCGGTGCGGGATCTCCAGCTCGGTGTTGTCCGGCCAGGGGCCGTGGTCGGCGGCCGAGCCGAGCCGGATGTCCAGCAGCAGGCTCAGCGTCTTGACCACCGACTTGATCGGCGTCGGCGCGGGCCAGGCCGTCTCCAGGCTGTCGGGCGGGAACGGGCTCGGCAGCGCCGAGGCCGCCCGCCAGCGCTCCTCGGCCAGGCAGCGGACCTGCTCGCCCTTCAGCGGCTCCAGCTTGATCAGATGGACGTCCAACCGGCTCAGCTCCTCGTACGAGGGCGTGTTGGCGTGCTTGTAGTCGCCGTGCGTGAACACCGCGATCGACCGGCTGCTCTTGAACACCTTCCGCATCGCGTCCACCAGGCTCGTCTGCCGCAGGCCCTCGAACACCACCCCGAACGAGCACCGTCCTCTGGCCTGCCCGGCCAGCTCCCCGTGCAACCGCCGGGCGAGCCCCCGATAGCGGCTCTGGTAGACGCCCTCGTCGATGCCCTCGATCGTGTTGAGCGACTCGGTCAACGCGGGGGAGAGCGTCAGGTCGGCCTCCTCGATCTCGTTCTGCAGCTCCACCATCGCCTCCTTCACCCACTCGAAGTCGCGGTTGTGGCCCACCTTGATCCGGCTGACCAGCAGCCGGTCGTCGAGCTCGCTGACCTGCCGGTAGACGTCGAGCACGTGGTTGGCGATCGTCGTACGGCCGGTGTAGTCACGGCCGCTCACCACCACGAACGCCGACTCGCCCGCCTCCACGGTCCGGCGCAGGTACGCCCGCAGCGCGTCCGTCGAGACGAACCCGTCGATGTCGACCAGCAGCGAGCGGTCGCCCGCGCGGGCCAGCGGGTCCAGCGGCTCGATCCGGTACGGGTTGCCGTGGCGCAGCCCGTACAGCTCGTAGCGCAGCGGCTCCGACAACATGGTCAGCGGCCCAGCATCGTGAGATAGCCGGGGAGCTCGTCCTTCACCTCCGTGAACGCCGTGCCGCCGAAGACGCCGCCGAGGTAGTCCTGCGACCGGTGGAACCTGCGTACGGCCGCCGCCATCGGTTCGGCCTCGGCCTGGCCGTAGCGTTCGACGAGACGGTCGGGGCGGTCGAGGGGCAGGCGCCCGGCGTACATGTCCTCCAGGGCCGCGGCCAGGCGGGGGCGGGCCACGATGGCGTCGTACAGGTCGGGGCTCTGGACGCGCAGGACGACGAGCCTGATGACGATGTCGGCGCGCAGCGGCGGGCCGCCGACGACGCTCATGACGGCGCAGGTGTTGAGCACCCGCTTGATCCGGCGCGGGTTGGGGGCGACGATCCCGGCCAGCAGTTCCCGGTACGCGGCCAGCGCGCCGGGCAGCGGCAGCCGGTCGAGGAAGGAACCGGGGTCGATCGGCATCAGCGTGAGCGGCAGCTGAACAATCTTGTCCAGATATTCGTCGCCAATTTCCACGACTCGGGCGGCATCGAATCCGAATTCCCGATATTTCACGGCAATGCCCTGATCGACCACATTCTTGGCGACGGCCAGAATGACGACGACGTGGCGCAGATCGAGGAACAGCTTGACCGACTCCAGGAGATCGACGATCTCGTGCGGCTGGCAGCGGTCGAGGTCGTCGATGAAGATCACCAGCCGGGCGCCGTCGGCCGCGGCGCGGTCGGCCTGCTCCTGCAGCGTGCGCCGCAGGTTGCGCAGCTCGCTGTGCACCTTGCCGCGCTGTTCGGCGTACTGTCTGGACAGCTCGCCGATCCGGTCGAGCGTGACCGCGCCGCCCGAGACCTTGCGCAGCAGCGTGTCGGAGGTCAGCCCGGCGATCACGTGGCCGAGCCGGCCCGCCGCCTCGCGCAGGCGGTGGCGTCCGTCCTGCTCCAGGGTGTCCTGCAGCGCGTGCAGCAGCGGCAGCAGCAGGTGGGGCTCGCCCCGGTGCACCCACGGGTTGAAGTGCACCCTGATCGTGCGGCCCGGATGATCTTCAGCCAGGCGCTGGTCCACCATGCGCAGCAGGCTCGACTTCCCGCTACCCCAGGGGCCGTACACGCCGATCGTGAACGGGGTCTCGGTCGCCGCGTCGGTGATCACCCGGACCAGGGGGCCGACGTAGCGGCCGAAGCCCAGCTCGTCCTGCTCCAGCCCGACCGGAGCGTCGGACAGGACCGGAATGTCGTTGTCCATGAATGCTCCTTTGCGGGCTCGCGCGGTCGGCTGTGCAACGGAGCATATAAACCGGCTCCCGGGAAGGAGCGAATTCGGGAAATCCTTTGTCGGGCGCCGCCCGTTCCTTCGCCTGTTCTCCGGTGCGCGGGAAATGCGCGCCGGCGGCGATGAAGACGCAGACTGGGAGGACGACATCGCCGTTCATGAAAGGCGTTGTGATATCAGGTGCCGACTGACGGAAGGTGGCGCGGGCCGGCCCGGCTGCCCGCCGTCGCCCTGTGGCTGCTGATCTGGCTGCTCGACTGCTACGAATTCCTGCTCGCCTTCTGAGCCTCCGCGGCTCGGTGGTCAGGCGCTCGCCCCCGGGACCACCAGGCCCGACTCGTACGCGAAGACGACCAGCTGGGCCCGGTCGCGGACGCCGAGCTTGATCATCGACCTGCTCACGTGGGTCTTGGCGGTGGCGCCGCTGATCACCAGGTGCTCGGCGATCTCCTCGTTCGACAGGCCCCTGCCGACCAGGGCGACGATCTCGCGTTCGCGGCCGGTCAGCCGGTCGAGCCCCGGGGCGGAGAGCGCCGGGCGGGGCGGGGTGCTCACGTACTCCTCGATCAGGCGGCGCGTCACCGACGGCGACAGCAGCGCCTCGCCCCTGGCCGCCACCCGCACCGACTGCAGCAGGTCGCCCGGCTCGATGTCCTTCAGCAGGAAGCCGCTGGCGCCGGCCCGCAGCGCGGCGAAGACGTAGTCGTCGAGGGCGTAGTTGGTGAGGATCACCACGCGGACGTCGTTCAGCTCCGGGGTGGCGCCGATCCTGCGGGTGGCCTGGATGCCGTCCATCAGCGGCATGCGCACGTCGAGCAGCGCGACGTCCGGCCGCAGCCGCTCGGCCAGCGCCACCGCCTGCGCGCCGTCGCCCGCCTCGCCGACCACGGCGATGTCGTCGGTGAGTTCGAGCAGGGCCCTGAAGCCGGCCCTGATCAGCGGCTGGTCGTCGGCCAGCAGCACCCGGATCACGCCCCCTCCCCGGCCTGGGCGCGGACCTGGGCGTGGCGCTCGGCCGGCTCTCGTCCGGTCCGGCCGTGCGGCTCGGCCGGCTGTCCTCCGGGGAGTTCCGCGTGTACCGCGAAGCCGCCGGTTTCGCCGGGGCCCGCCGTCAGTGAGCCGCCTGCGGCGACCGCGCGTTCGCGCATCCCGATCAGCCCCATCCCCGGCCCGGCCACGCCGGGCTCGCCGTCGTTCTCCACCCGCAGCACGATCGCCGAGGGGGTGTAGTCGACGCTCACCGTGACCGCCGCCGCGCCCGCGTGCCGCAGCACGTTGGTCAGCGCCTCCTGGGCGATCCGGTACGCGGCCCGATCGACCTCGGGCGACGGCGCGTACGGGACGCCGCGTACGGTGTGCGTCACCCGCAGCCCCGCCCCCTCGGCCCTGGCGACCAGGCGCGGCAGCCCGGACAGCCCCGCCTCGACCTCCTCGGGAGCACGCAGCACGCCGAGGGTGGCACGCAGCTCGTTCATCGCCTCGTGCCCCGACTCCTTGATCGCCAGCAGTGCCTCCCTGACCCGCTCGGGCCGGCGTTCCAGCAGCTCAAGGGCCAGGGCGGTCTGCACGTTGACCACGGAGATGCTGTGCGTGAGCGAGTCGTGCAGCTCCTGCGCGATCCACAGCCGCTCCTCACCCGCCTGGCGCAGCGCCGCCTCCTCACGCGTGCGCTCGGCCTCCAGCGCCCGCTGCTCCACGGCCTCCGCCCGCTGCTCCATCGCCTGCGCGCGCTGCTCCACCGCCCGCAGGTACGCCCTGCCGCTCCTGGTCACCTCGCCCACCAGCACCATCGCCACCAGCCAGCCGCTCAGCAGTGCCATCCAGCTGCCCGGCGGCGGGTCCTCGGGCGCCAGGGCCATGAGGCCGTACATCGACACGGCCAGCGCCGCCGCCAGCCAGATCGCCGCCTTGCGCCGGCCGAGCACGACGAGGGTGTAGATCGAGGCCAGCGCGGGCGCGGCGGTGAACACACCCGGGTAGTGGGCGGCGTAGTACACGACCCCGGAGGCCGCCGCGACGATCCCGGCCGCCAGCGGGGCGGTGCGCCGGAAGGCCAGCGACAACGCCGCGACCACGATCAGCGCCAGGCCCGCCGGGTCGAGCGGCCGCTCCTGCGGGCCCGACCACGACAGGTTCGCGTACGTGCCCGCCACGATCGCCGCCAGCGCGCCCGCCGCGATCAGCGCGTCCTTCCCGCGGGTGTCCATGCACCCAAGGTAGGGGACCGGCTCGGACGGGGCGTCATCCCGGGGGCGTACGTTTCGTGTACCCGGCGCCCCGCGTACGACCCCGGGAGTACGGAACAGAGTCGTCCGGTGCGGGATGTGGGCGGAGGGGTGATCCGAGGAGCATTCCCGGCATGACCTCCTCGAACTCCGTTCCGCGACCGCGCGGCTGGATCGTCTGGTCGTTGCGGGTGACGGCCACCGGGCACCTGGCCGGGGTGCTCGTCCAGGCGGCGCTCGCCGGGCTGTTCGTCACCGGCGACGTCGATCTGCTGGCCTGGCACCGCGACAACGCCGGCTACACGCACGCGCTGCTCTACCTGCAACTGGTGGCCGCCGTGCTGCTGTGGCGGCCGGGACGCGGCCCCGGATGGCCGGCGCTGGCCGGCGTGGGGCTCGTGGCGCTGGAGACGGCGCAGGTGGGGCTGGGGCAGGCGCGGATCATCGCGGGGCACTTCCCGCTCGGCATGGCCATCTTCGGGCTGTCGGCCGTCTTCACCGCGTGGGCGTGGCGAGCGTTCCGCCGCTCCGCGCCTGCGGGGGCCGGTGGCGCTGCGGGCGGGCGTAGCGATGCCGGGGGTGGCGCATGAGCCGGGTCGGGGCCGGAGGGTTCTCGCGGCGGGCGTTCCTGGGAGTGCTGGGCGGGGCCTCGTTGGGCGTCGCCGGGTGCCGGGCGACGGCCGAGGTGGCCGGGCAACTGCTGCGGAGCGGGGCGCGGCTGCCCAAGCCGTTCACGGTGCCGCTGCCGATCCCGGACGTGGTCAGGCCGGTGGCTCCCGGCCGGTACGAGGTGACGCAGCGGGTGGCGGCGGCCGAGATCCTGCCAGGGCTGCGTACCGAGGTGTGGGGGTACGGCGGCACCTTCCCCGGGCCCACGTTCGAGCTGCGGCGCGGGGAGCCCGTCACGGTCGCGGTGCGCAACGAGCTGCCCGTGCCCACCTCCACCCACCTGCACGGGGGCGTCACCCCGCCCGGCTCCGACGGCTACCCGACCGACCTCGTCGTGCCCGCCGGCTCCGCGCTCCGCCCGGCTCATCCCGGGGAGGTGCACCACCCGCTGGTCAAGGAGTACCGCTACCCGGTCGGCCAGCGCGCCGCCACGCTCTGGTACCACGACCACCGGATGGACTTCACCGCGCCGCAGGTGTGGCGGGGGCTGGCCGGGATGGCGCTGGTGCGGGACGACGAGGAGGACGCCCTGCCGCTGCCGCGTGGCGAGCGGGAGCTGCCGCTGATGATCTGCGACCGGGCCTTCGAGGAGGACGGCTCGTTCCACTACCCGCAGCCGTTCGACACCCCGCCGACCGGGCACGGCCCGCCGCCCGAACACAGCGCGAACGGCGGGCACGGACGGCATGGCCCGCCCGGCGGCTGGGGGAAGCTCGGCGGTGACTACATGGAGGGGGTCGAAGGGGACGTGATCCTGGTGAACGGCGCCCCCTGGCCGGTCGCCGAGGTCACGGCCACCCGCTACCGCCTGCGCCTGCTGAACGCCTCCAACGCCCGCAGGTTCCTGCTCCGGCTGACCCCCGGCGGCCGGTTCACGCAGATCGGCAGCGACTCCGGGCTGCTCGCCGCCCCGGTGGCGCACGACGCGATCCCGATCTCTCCCGGCGAACGGTACGACGTCGTCGTCGACTTCTCCGCCTACCCGGTCGGCACCGCCGTCACCCTGGTCAACGCCCTGGCCGACGGGCCGGCCGGGAACGTCATGCGCTTCGTCGTCACCCGGCGGGCGCCCGACGACAGCGCCGTGCCGGCCGTCCTGTCCCGTCCCCCGCGGCGGGTGCGCCCCGTGACCACCCGCCGTTTCGACTTCCGCGCGACGGACGGCGCGTGGACGATCAACGGGCAGCGCTACCGCCCCGGCGTGCCGCTGGCCCGCCCCCGCCTGGGCACCGCCGAGATCTGGCGGCTGACCGGCGACTTCCGCCATCCGGTGCACGTGCACCTGGCCCACTTCCAGGTGCTGGCCAGGAACGGCCGGTCGCCGGCCGCCACGGACGCGGGCTGGAAGGACACCGTGGACGTGCGCCCGTACGAGGTCGTGGACGTGCTCGCCCGCTTCGACGGCCACCGCGGCACGTACATGCTGCACTGCCACAACCTCGAACACGAGGACATGGCGATGATGGCCGACTTCGAGGTGATCTGAGCTGATCTGACGAGGGGCCCCTCCCGATCAACCCGTCGAACTACTAAGTTGATCCCATAGGGGACTATTCATCGGATGACCAACCCCCCCTCGTCTGATGGAGCTAGGAGCAGGCATGCAGATCGTACGGTTCACCAGCCCTCTGACCGGCGCCGACGCTGTCGGGTTCGATGACGGCGAGCAGGTGGTGGAGCCGGCCGGGATCACCACCGTGGGCGAGCTGCTCCGCTTGTCCTCCGATGAGCTGCGCCGGCGCTGCGCGGAGGCGGACGGGCCACGGCACCCGTCCGGGTCGGTGCCGCGGCTGGCTCCCGTGGACGGGCGGATGGAGGTGTGGGCGGCCGGTGTCACCTACCGGCGCTCGCGCGAGGCCAGGGTGCTGGAGAGCGAGCGGGCCGCCGACGTGTACGAGCTGGTCTACGACGCCGAGCGGCCCGAGCTGTTCTTCAAGTCGGTGGCGTGGAAGGTGTCCGGCGACGGCGGGCGCATCTCGGTCCGCGAGGACTCGGGCATCGACGTGCCGGAGCCGGAGCTCGGGCTGGTGCTGAACGCGCACGGGGAGATCGTCGGCTACACGGTCGTGGACGACGTCAGCTCGCGCACCATCGAAGGGGTCAACCCGCTCTACCTGCCGCAGGCCAAGATCTACCTGGGCGCGTGCGCGGTGGGGCCGGCGATCAGGCCCGCGTGGGAGGTCACGGACCCGTACGCGCTGGACATCTCGCTGAGCATCGCCAGGGCGGGGGAGACGGTGTGGGACGGCAAGGCGAGCACCTCCCAGCTCAACCGGCGCCTCGACGACCTGGCCGGCTACCTGTTCCGCGCCGACTCCTTCCCCGACGGCGCGGTGCTCGCCACCGGGACGTGCCTGGTGCCCGACCTGCCCTTCACGCTCCAGGACGGCGACACGGTGAGCATCGGCATCGGCGAGATCGGCACCTTGACCACCACCGTGGTCAAGGGCCTGGCCGCCATGAGCTGAGCGCGGGCCGGTTCACCGGCGGCCCCGGTTCGGGGCGGGAGCCGGCTCACGCGGCTCCCGCCTCCGGTGACGGGAACGTGGCCTCTCACCAGGGTGACGGGGCCGGGGGCGGGGCCACCGGCGGGCGGTCGTCGCAGGTGATGGTGTTCGGCAGCAGCCAGGGCGCCAGCCAGCCCCCGTCGTTCCCGCCCCGATCCGTCAGCGCGAACTCCGACCCGGTGGCGGGGAAGCCGAACGAGCCGCAGTTGTTCACCCCGACCGCCCCGACGTTGCGCGCGTCGACGTTCTCGAACGAGGCCGACCCCTTCACCCGGGCGCTGACCACGGAGGTCCCGGTGCCGTCCACCCGGATGTCCTTGAAGCGCACGTTCGTGATCGCGTACAGATCCTTCACCGACCACTCGCTGACCAGCATGATCGCGTTGTAGGTGTTGTCGAGGAAGTCGTTGCCGGTCACCCGGACGTCGGCGGCGATGTCCCGCTCCAGCGCGTAGAACCAGATGGCGCCCAGGCCGATGTTCCAGTTGAGCTCGTAGGTGCCGGACCTGACCGTCGTGTTGCCGGTGATGTCGAGCCGGCCGGTGAACGGCTCCGCGCCGAAGCGGGAGCCCACCTGGAGGGCGCTGCCCTCCCTGACCGGGTCGGCGATCAGGTTGCCGGAGATCGTGTTGTCGCCGCCGCCGTAGACGGCGATGCCGTTGGCCAGCACGGGGCTCTGCACGGTGTTGCGGGCGAACGTGTTGCCGGTGTTCTGGATCTTCTCCGACCACATGGCCAGGGCGTCGTCACCGGTGTTGCGGAGGAAGTTGTCCGCCACGAGCGAGTTCGTCACGCCGGTGTGGAAGTTGATCGCGTCGGCGATCTGGTCGACGATGACGTTGTTCGTGATCCGCACGTTGCTCATCGGGCCGTCGAACCACATGCCGACCTTGGTGTGGCGCAGGTGCAGGCCGTCGATCGTGGAGTCGCTCATCGCGCCGCCGATGCCGTTGACCTGGTCGGTGTCGATGCGCTCGCGCACGTCGCCCTCGATCGCGAACCCCGACAGGTGCACGTTCCGGCTGCCGCCGTCGGCGGCGTCCCGGCCGTAGAAACCGACGCCGGTGTGCGTGGAGCCGTCGGGGGCCGGGCCGGGCAGGGCGGTCTCGCGGCCCTTGATGATCGTGTACCAGCTGCCCGCGCCGGTGATGGTCACGTCGTCGACGATGATGTGCCGGTTGATCTGGTAGGTCCCCGGCGGCACGTACACCTTCAGCCGCTTGCGCTTGGCGAAGGCGATGGCCCGGTCGAACGCCCCGGCCGCGTCCCGCCGGCCCGTGGGGTCGGCGCCGAAGGCCAGCATGTTGGCCGCGAGCAGCTCGACCCGGGGCGGGCCGACGAGCTCGGAGTCGAGCAGGTCGATGACCGTCCACGCGGCCGCGCTCCCGGCCGGGGCGGTCAGCCGCACCTTGTCGCCCGCCCGGTACGCACGCTTCAGCAGCAGCCGCTGCTCGTCGTAGAAGTGGCTGGGCCGGAACGGCTTGGGGATCACGGGCGGCGGGGTGGTGGCGGCGGGCACGCACGAGCACTCGGTGATCCACCAGTCGGGATGCAGCAGGCCGGCGCCGGGATCGTTGGAGAACGGGTACTGGTTGTAGAGCCAGGCGTACTGCGACGTGAGCGTCATCGTGGTGCGGTCGCGGCCGTTGACCGTGACGTCGAGCGGCGCGGTGATGCCGCCTCCGCCGGGCGCGTCGGGGATGCTGTAGCGCACGGTGATCGCGTTCGCCCTGGCCGGCAGGGTGAACTCCACGTGCCGGCCCGGCTCCAGCCGGACCGCCCTGCGCCCCGACGCCTCGGCGGGCAGCGTGTACGCGTCGCGGCCCGGCCCGATGACGGTGCCGTTCGTCGCCGCGTTCTCCGCCTCCTGCTCGGCGAAGGCCACCCGGGCACCCCGGCCCGCGACCAGGGCGGGATCGAGTCCCGCCCGGGTGACGACGGGCGCAGGCGCTGCGGACTCGGCGGCGGACTCGGCGGCGGACTCGGCGGCGATCGGGCCGGCCGCGACGGGGCTGGTGAGACCCAGGGTCAGGGCGGCGACGGCGGCCGCGGTGAGGGTGCGACGCATCGCGTCCTCGTTTCTCTCGGGGGGTGAGGCGACAGTAGGCCGCTCGCACACCCCTCGACAAGACCCTGTGAACTACTTTCGACGACGCCTCAAATTCTTGCGTCCATGATGTAAGCGGCTTGCGGAAATTGCGTCGAACTACCAGCCCCACGGATCGTTCTCGGACGAGGGACGGAACTGCGCCGCCTCCTCACGCAACCGTCCCGCGCGGTCGCGCAGGTTCTCGGCGGTGGCCAGGCACGAGTCCTCCAGCTCGCCCAGCTCACGGCGGAGCGAGCGCGCCCGCGTGAGGAACCGCTGCGCCGCGGGCCCCTTCCAATACGGCTCGCAGTCGGCGGGCTCGGCCGGGATCCCCTCGAAGGCGTCCGCCAGCCCGCGCGCGTAGCGGGTGAAGGCAGCCGCGAGCGACTCCTTCTCGGCCGCGTCGCGCAGCAGTTGGTGCTTGGTGAGCATGCTCAGCGGTCCTCGATCTCCAGCGCCGCGCCGAGCCCGCGGACGACGGTGCGCCAGGCCCGCTCCCGCAGCCCGTCCACGCCGGCGCCCGGTTTAAGCGCCTCGTGCACCGCGCTCGCCAGCGGCTCCGCGCAGCCGGGGTCGCCGGCCGCGGCGTCCAGCAGGACGCGGGCCTCGTCCTGGTGCTCGGCCAGCAGTTGCTGGAACGCCAGCGGATCGCCCTCGTACGCCCGCACCAGCGCACGCGGGCTCCAGCCGGGGGCGGGCGGCCGGCCGAGCAGGCCCGTCGCCACCCGGTTCAGCATCGCGCCCGACTGTCCCGCGAGGGTGACCAGGTTCGTCAGGACACCGGGAGGGGCACTGTCCACCAGCTCATACCATTCGTCCCCAAGTCGCCCGGTCCGCTCCGCACTCGCGAACGCCTCAGCCAGCACCCGCCCGTCGCTGTCCGGGGCGGCGTGGCCCGACAGCAGGCGGGTGAAGGCGTCCGGTCCGATGGCCGCCAGCAGCGCCGCCGCGTAGGCGGGATCACCGGTCCTGCCCTCGGCTCCGGCCAAGGCTCGATCGACCACGCCGCCCGCCTCCTCGCCGCTCGCTTCAGCCCCGGTCTCCGGTCGGTCCAGGGCCTGGAGGACGGCGCGCGCGGTCCGTTCCGCGGCCAGCACCGCCTCGGTCTCGCTGCCGAACGGGAACGTGCCGGTGAGCATGCCTCTTTCCCGCACCGGCACAAGCTGCTCCAACGTGTCGACGCGCCACTTCAGGTCCTGCTGGGACTCGTGGTAGAACTCCCAGGCGCGGCGCATGGCCGTGGTGCCCCGGTGACCGGCCCAGTCCTGGCCCGCCTCGGCGATGGCGGCGTCCAGCCCGGGTCGCGTCCGGCCCAGGACCCCCTTTCCCGCCTCCATCCGGCGGATCAGCTCTTGTGCCCAGCGGGGGTCGATCCCTACGAACTCCCCCATGAACCCTCCCAGAGGGGGTTATTTGCCAGGCGGGAGTCAAGCACATCAGAGGCGCCGCACGACACGCGTTTCACAGAACGGGAATCGCCGCCCTCAGATCACGCACCGAGCGGACCGCGCCGAGCCGCGTCTCCGGACGCCCGTGCTCATCCCGATGCGCTCTCCTTCTCGAACGAGCTCAGCGTGGGGTCGTAGTCGAGGGCACCGATGTCGTACATCGGGGTCATCCAGTGGTAGAAGTTGTCCCCGCGTTCCCGCAGCAGGTCGTACAGCCGCCGCATCATGCGCCGCCGGACCGGAGCCAGCTCGGGATGGGTGTACCGGTTGCTCAGCTCGTGCGGGTCGGTGTGCAGGTCGTACAGCTCGTTGACCGACTCCGGGTTGACGACGAGCTTGTAGCGGTCGTCCCTGATCATGCGCTGCGGGTACGGGAAGTGGTGGCCGTGATACTCGGCGAGCAGCTCGCCCGGCCACTCGGGGCGTTCGCCGCGCACCAGCGGCACCAGGCTGCGGCTGTCCACGGCCGGCCCCGTGTCGCAGCCGGCCAGCTCCAGGATCGTCGCCGTGCAGTCGGTGAGCGACACGAACTCGTCCCTGACCTGCGGCGGCGCACCCGGGATCCGGACGACGCCGGCGATGCGGTAGATGTCCTCGTACATCGCCGGCCCCTTGTCGTGCAGCCGGTGCGCGCCGGTGAACTCGCCGTGGTCGGAGGTGAAGAACACCGACGTCCGATCGGTCAGCCCCAGCTCGTCCATGCGGTCGAGGATGCGGCCTATCTGCTGATCGATGAGCGTGACGTAACCCCAGTAGACCGCGATCAGCTTGCGGCTGACCTCGATCGGGATCGTGTCGAACGTCCAGTGCGCGCTGTAGTTCCGCTGCACCGGAGGCTTGCCCTCGAACGTCTCCGCGATCGACGGCGGCAGCTCCACCAACTCGGGGTCGTACATGTCGAAGTACTCGTCCGGCAGCAGGTACGGCAGATGCGGCCCGAAGAAGTGGGTGGCCAGGAAGAACGGCCGCCCGTCGGCCGCGTACCGCTCCAGGTGCTCGATCGCCCTGGTCGCCAGGTAGTGCTCGAACGTGGCCTCCACCGGCTGGTGCAGCCGCGCCGCCAGCAGGTTGCCCTGGTTGCCGTTGGGCGTGGTGCCCCGGATCAGGTCCGAGATCCGGTACGGCGGCAGCCCCCGCTCCTCCAGATAGGCCAGGTAGTCGGGGTGGTCGACCGGGTTGTGCCAGCCGGGCAGGTCGGGGCCGTCGAAGCCGTACGAGGCGGCGTTGCGCGTGGTGCCCCCGTGCCACTTGCCGATCAGCCCGAGTTGGTAGCCGCGCTCCTTCAGCGCCTCGGGGAAGGTGAACGCGTCCTCCCGCAGGTCCTCCAGGTAGCCGACGTTGCGCTCGTAGTTCGCCAGCAGCCGGTGCCGGAACGGCGCCTGCCCGGTGAGCAGGCTGGCCCGCGCCGGCGTGCAGATGGCCGTCGGCGTGTAGAACCGGTCGAAGCGGGTGCCGGTGGCGGCCAGCCGGTCCAGGTTCGGCGTGGCGACGTGCGGGTTGCCGTAGCAGCCGAGGGTGTCGACCCGGTGCTGGTCGGTCATCAGGAACAGCAGGTTCACTTCGTGAAGGCCTTCGTGTAGAGATCGCCGGTGTAGTACGTCGCGGGGTCGGGCCTCGACTTGAGCTGGCCGGTGCTGACGAAGAAGTCGCCCAGGCTGTTCAGCCACCTGGCGACGGTGCCGTCCTTGGTCTTGGCGACCAGGTCCTCGGTCGTCATCGTCTGGACGTTCGCCGCGTCGGCCTTGACCTTGGCCGGGTCGAGCTTGAGCAGCGCGGCCGACTCGGTGATCGCCTCCTCGGGATGCGCGGCGCGCCAGTCGTTCGCCTCCTGCAGCACCTTGATCACCTTGCTGGTGAGCGCGTCGTCCACCTTCGTGCCGCCCACGAACGCGGTCGGGAACGAGCTGTCGGGCCACTCCTTGGTGCCGGCCAGCTCCACCATGTCCGGCACCTGCCGCTTGATGTTGTCGATCAGCGGATACCAGATGCCCGCCCCGTCGATCTGCCCGGCCGCGAACGCCGAGACCACGGTGGCCGGGTCCATCGGCACCTTCTGGATGTCCTTGACCGTCATGCCGGCCTTCTGCAACGCCAGGTTGAGCACCATGTCGCCGGACGTGCCCTCGGGCACGCCGACTTTCTTGCCCTTCAGGTCCTGGATCGACTTGATGCCGGGCCGGCCGATGACGCGGTCGGCGTAGGCGAGCGTGTTGATCGCGACGACCTTGGCCTTGCCGGTGGCGGGCAGCCACATCGCGCCCGGGCCGATGTAGCCGAAGTCGAGGTCGCCGGCGCCGAGCGCCTGGATCTGCAGCGGCCCGTTGGTGAAGACCTTGATCTCGGGGGTGAGGCCCTGCTTGTCCCACAGGCCCTGCTTGTCGGCGATGGCGAGCAGGCTCGCGCCGTTGTAGTCGCTGATGTAGCCGAACCTGACCGTGGAGCCGTCGTCGGAGCAGGCGGTCACGGACAGTGTCAACAGGCTCACCGCCGTGGCGGCCGTCAGAGCGCGGCGAAGAGAACGCATGGCGGATCAGTCCTTTCTCGGGGGGGTCGTTCAGGCCGCTGACGCGGCGGGTGCCTGGTGGTAGACGGCGTGCCAGACCTCGTTGCGGATCCGCCCGAACTCGGGCGAGAGCCGCATCTCCTCGGTCCTCGGGTAGGGCAGGTCCACGTCGATGATCCGCTGGATGCGGCCGGGCCTGGCCGCCATCACGATCACCCGGCTGGCCAGGTAGACGGCCTCGTCCACGTCGTGGGTGATGAACATGACCGTGCGCTGGTCCTGGCTCCAGGTGTCGAGCAGCTGGTCCTGCAGCTGCACCCGGGTGAGCGCGTCCAGGGCGCCGAACGGCTCGTCCATGAGCAGCACCTGCGGGTTCACCGCGTACGCGCGGGCGATGGCGCAGCGCTGCTTCATCCCGCCGGACAGCGTCTTCGGCAGCGCGTCGGCGAAGTCGGACAGCCCGACCAGCTCGATCGCCCGCTTGGCCCGCCGCCTGCGCTCCTCGGCCGGCAGCTCCATGAGCTTCAGCCCGAACTCGACGTTCTTGCGCACGGTCAGCCATGGGAACAACGCGTACTGCTGGAAGATCACCCCCCGGTCCGGGCCGGGGCCGGTGACGGGCCTGCCGTCCACCAGCGTCTCGCCCGCGCTGGGCTCGACCAGCCCGGCTGCCATGCTCATCAGCGTGCTCTTACCGCACCCCGACGGGCCCACGACCGTGACGAACTCGCGGTCGGCGATGTCCAGCGACACGTGGTCCAGGGCCGTGAAGGTGCCGTCCTTCATCGGGTAGGTCTTGACCACGTCCCTGAACGAGATCTTGGCGTTCATCGTCGCTCCTGCCAGTCGGTGAGGCGGCGCTCGGCGAGCAGCAGCAGCCGGTCCATCAGCAGGCCGAGCACGCCGATGGCGATCAGGCCCACGAAGATCGTGGACAGGTCGTAGTAGAGCTGGGCCTGCTGCATCCGGAAGCCCAGGCCCTCCTGGGCCGCGATCAGCTCGGCGGCGACCAGCGTGCCCCAGGCCGAGCCGAGCCCGACCCGCATCCCGACCAGGATGAACGGCGTCGAGGCCGGCACCACGACCTTGAGGAAGATCGTGCGGTCGGACGCGCCGAGCACCCTGGCGGCGTTGATCAGCGTCCTGTCCACGTCCACCACGCCCTGGAACGTGGCCACGACGCTGGACAGGAACGACGCCAGGAAGATCACGAAGACCTTCGGCACCTCGCCGATGCCCATGAGCACGATGGCCAGCGGGATGATCGCCAGCGGCGGGATGGTGCGGAAGAACTGCACGTACGGCTCCAGCAGACCGCGCGCGGTGGCGTACCAGCCCATCAGGAAGCCGATCGGGACCGCCAGCAGCGTGCCGAGCAGGAAGCCGAGCAGCACCCTGCGCAGGCTGGCCAGGGCGTCGAGCGGGAGGGTGCCGTCCGAGAGCAGCTCGGCGGCCTTGCCCGCCACCTCCACCGGCCCCGGCAGGCCCTGCACGCCGATGCCGGCCAGCAGCGTCCAGACGGCCAGGCCGATGACGACCGCGATCAGGTTGAGCGCGACGGCGCGACGCGAGCGTCTGGGGCCGCGCCGCGCGACCGGGGCCGGCGACGACTTGCCCAGCGCGGTCAGCTGGGTCATGGGTGCCTCGTTTGCGTCATGGAGGGGACCTCCGCCAGGTCGGGCCCGGCCGGATAGCGGGAGAGCAAGGGGGATTCGTGCAGGACGAGGGCGATGCCGCCGAGAGCGCCGGCCACCTCGCCGAGCGTGGCGCGGCGCAGGCTCACGCGGTGCCGGGAGACCGGCATGACGTGGTCGTGCAGCGCCCGCTCTATCGGGCCGATCAGCGCGGGGCCGGTCTCCGTGAGCTCGCCGCCGATCACGATCACGCTGGGGCCGATGGCGTTGCAGACGGCGGCGAGCACCTCGCCGATCCTGGCGCCGACCCCGCTGAGCAGGGTCAGCGCGGCCGTCTCGCCCGCCCTGACGGCCTTGACCAGCTCGGGGATGTCCGCGGCCCGGCCGCCGGCGCCGCGGTAGGCGTCCAGCACGGCCCTGATCGACGCGACCGTCTCCAGGCAGCCGGTGCCGCCGCAGTCGCAGCGGGCGCCGCCAGGCTCGACCGTGATGTGGCCGAACTCGCCGGACAGCCCGTACGCGCCGCGGTGCAGCGATCCGCCGACCACCAGCCCGCCGCCGACGCCGTGGGACAGGCGCAGGTAGAGCACGTCCTGGCCGCCCGCGGCCGCGCCCCAGATGGCCTCGCCCAGCGCGGCCAGCCGGGTGTTGTTGTCGAGCAGCACGGGGACACCGAACCGCCGGCGCAGCAGCAGTTGCGCGGGATGCGGCGCGGGGTCCGGCTCGTCCTGCTCGTCCTGTTGGCCGTGCTCGCCGTGCTGTTCCCGGCGGTCCTCGACCTGGGCGCCGACCACGCCGACGCCGATCGCGGAGAGCGCGCCCAGCCGCAGCGCCCCCGAGCCGGCCCCGGTGAGCGAGCCGACCAGCCGCTCGGCCAGCGCGACCCGCTCCTCCCACGGCAGGTCGGCGTCGTGCGGCTCGCTGGCCGAGCCGACGATCTCGTGGGCCACGTTGACGGCCGCCACGTGCAGCCCGCGGCGGGCGAAGTCGATGCCGATGGCCTGCCCGGCGTCCGGGTTGAGGGTCAGCGTCTCGGCCGGCCTGCCGCGTCCGCGCGGCGCGTCCTGCGAGGTGGCGGTGACGACGGCGCCCTCGGCGACCAGCTCCGCGAGGATGTCGTAGAGGGTCGTGCGGGACAGCCCGCAGTGCTTGCCCAGCTCGCCCCGGCTGAGCGGGCCGTGCTTGCGCAGCAGCCCGAGCACGAGCTCTTCGTGCCCGCGCCGGAGTTGCGACAAGGGGCCATGGGGTTGTGCCATGACGCTGAGTCTGCCGACGCCCGAGCTTTTTCGTCAATAACCCGGAAAAAACATTTACATCTCGGGCGTGGGCGCTGTGAGCTGGGATGACGGGGAATCTAGGGCGGTTTGCGACGATCGTAACGTTCGCGTAACGGGAGCTCTGTGAGGCTCCGAGCCCGAGCGGCGCGTGGGCCGGGCTCGGGCTCGGGTGCGGTGGGATCAGTCGCGCTCGGGGACCGCCATCTCGCCCAGCTCGGACCAGCCGTCCTGGTCGAGGGTGGTGTTGACGATGCGGGGCGTCTCCGCGAGGTGCCGCGGCAGCGTCTGCTGGGCCTGCTTGAAGTGCGCCGACTGGACGTGCGCCGCCCCCGCCTCACCGTCCCTGAACGCCTCCACCAGCACGTATTCTGCCGGGTCGTCGAGGCTGCGCGACCAGTCGAACCACAGGCAGCCCGGCTCGGCGCGGGTCGCGGCGGTGAACTCGGCGGTGATCTCGGCCCAGCGCTCGGCGTATTCGGGCAGGGCGCGGAACTTCGCGGTGATGAAGATCATCGAATCGGCTCCCTTGATCGGCGGCGTTACCGGACGAGCCTAGCGACGGATAATTCTCTATATCTCATGTAGGAAATGTTGACTTTGTCGCGCGGGACTCGTAGCTTCGTACGCATGAGGACTCCGGTGTGCTGTCATGGGACGAATCGTTCGCCGGGCTGGACGCGCGGACGCGCGAGAGGCTGCAGGAGACCCTCGCCCGCGTCCGGCGGCACACCGGCTCAACCATCGCCTTCGTCGCGAGGGAACGGAAGGTGGGGGCCTGCCATGGCTGAGACGACACGCCGGTACGCGGCGCCGGACGCGCGCGAGGGCGACGTCCACTGGTACGACCTGCCGGACGACGAGGCGGAGGAGCTGTTCCCCGCCGTCGTGGAGAGTGCTGTCGTGGAGAGTGAGGAGGCGGCGCCCCGATGACCGTGGTCGCCCTGGTCGGCAACCCCCGCGAAGGCTCCAGGACCCTGACCGCGGCCACCGAGGCGGCCCGCGCCGTCGCCCTGCGCCTCACGACGGACAAGCCCGGTTCGCCGCTCGGCGCGTCCGGGAACGGCGCGTCCGGGAACGGGGCATCCGGGAACGGGGCGGCGGGCGGGCGGGTCCGCGGGGGCGGGGGGCCGCGGATCCGCACGCTGGACGGCCGTACGAGGTGGTGGATCTGTCGGCGCTCGGACCCCACCTGCTCGCCCCCGGCGCCCACCCCGGCGTCGAGGTGGCGCTGGAGCTGGTACGGGAGGCGAGCGTGCTCGTGGTGGCCAGCCCGACCTACAAGGGCACCTACACCGGCCTGCTCAAGTCGTTCCTCGACCGGCTGCCCCCGCAGGCGCTGGCGGGCACGGCGGCGCTGCCGCTGCTGGTCATGGGGGACGCCAAGCACGCCCTGGCGGTGGAGGTGCACCTGCGCCCGCTGCTGGTGGAGCTGGGCGCGAGCGTGCCCACGCCGGGCCTGGCGTTCCTGGAATCGGACTTTTCCCGGCTGGAAGAGACTGTGGCGGCCTGGGCCGACCGGATCGCGCCCCAGGTGCGGGCGATCAGCGCACTCAGGAACGTGGCCGCCGTTTCCCGGAGCGGCGCATAGTCGTCCGCGCGTTATTCGAGTAAGTGGCCGTAAATGGCGTGGTGAAAAATCGGTTTCTTTTCCCGATCTTCATTTCTAAACTCGAATTTCGTGGACACCCCAACTCTTCTCCAGCATTTCCGGACGCATGACGTTCCGCTGGTTCTGTCCAGGAGCGGCGAGCCGGTCTGGGACGACGCGGAGCTCCACCGGACTGCCCAGCTGAGCGACCCGGAGGGGTACGCGCTGCTCGCGCTGGTGCCCGGTGCGCTCCCGTGGCAGCGCGCCCGCGTGCTGCTGCGGACGCTGGCCGCCACGCAGGACGGCCTGGACGAGCGGACCCGCGCCACGCTGGCCAAGGTCACCAGGGCGCTCATGTTCGGCCTGCCGCCCGCGTACGCGCTCACCGCCCTGCTGGCGCTGCGGCGGCTGCGCGCCAACCACAAGCACGTCACCCGGGCCGTCGTCGCGTTCGTCCTGGAGCACCCGGAGGCGGACACGCTGATCGAGGCGCGCCGTCCCGCGCTGGTCGACTGCTTCGAGCACGCGCTCGGGAAGACGACCGCCCGCGCCTGCGCCCGCCTGATCGCCGAAGCCACCGAAACCGCCGAAGCTGCCGGAACCGCCCGAACCGCCCGAACCGCCGAAAACACGGAAACGGCCGGTGGCGACGGCGGCCGGTACCTGCGCAGGAGCCTGCTGCGCTTCACCGCCGACCCCGTGCTCGCGACCAAGCGGCTGCGCGCGCTCTACGCCCCCGGCACGTACGGCGTGCCGGCCCCGCAGGAGGCGCCCGCGCCGCTCGACCCGGTCAGGGAGTACCCGCCGATCGTCACCCCCACCAACCGGGGCGACATCGCCGCCACGCTGGTCCACCTCTACCAGGGAGGACCGGCCGCCGAGCTGCGCCCGGCCCTGGCCGGCTACGTGGCGGCGGCGACGCGCGGGCTGCCCGGGCTGGACGCGAGCGTGGCCATGGTGCTGGACACGTCCGGCTCCATGCGCGGGTACGGCGAGCGCGAGTGGGCCGTCATGTCGCAGGCCGTCGCGCTGCGGCTGGTGCTGGCCGAGATCTGCGACCGGTTCACGGTCGTCGAGACCGGCGGGAGCGAGCGGGCCCCGATGGGCTCGGCCGACCTGGCCGGCGGGCTGCTCGACGCGCTCGGCACCGGCCCCGACCTGGTGGTGATCGTCACCGACGGCTACGAGAACCACCTGCCGGGCGACCTGGCGCGGGTGGCGGCCACGCTGCCCCGCGCCGGCGTCACCACGCCCGTGGTGCGCTGCCTGGCGGCGTTCACCAGGGGGCACGACCTGACCCTGCGCGAACCCGCGCCCGGCCTGCCCGGGCAGGCGTTCTGGCACCAGGACGACTTCGCCGGGCTGCTGGCGTGGATGTTCGCCCACTGCGCGCCCGGCGTGGAATGGCTCCGCGCGACGATGCTCGGCCGACTGGAAGGAGGAAGGACATGACAAGCCTTGCCTCACTCCTGCCCGAGCCGCTCGACCTGGGCGGCTACCGGGCGGGTACCCCGCAGCGCGCGGGCGCGCTGACCATGGTGCCGGTCTACGGGCCGGCCCGTCCCGGCATCGTGCCGCCCCGCTCCGGGCTGAAGCTCAAGCGGGTCGTCGGCTACGGCCAGGTGGAGCTGTCGAACGGCGCCCGCGAGGGCGTGGCGATCGTGCCGCTGCACATCGGCTACATCCAGGACGCCGCCCAGAACCACGCCCTGTGCGCCTCGGCGCTGCTGGGCGCCGGGCAGACCAGGCGCTTCGACGACGCCTGCTGCGTCCAGGCCGCCCAGGGCGGCTACCTGGAGGGCCGCGACCAGTGGTTCTTCGTGCTGCCGGCCGAGCTGCGCGCCAGTGCGCTGGTGAAGCGCGGGCAGCACGACTACGCGAAACTGTGGGACGAGATCAGCGAGCTCAACCGCGCGTGCGGGCTGCCGGGAAGGGGCCACCTGGAGCAGATCCTGTCGCGCAGGCGGGCCACGCTGACGCAGTTCCAGAGCCGGCTGGAGCTGATGCCGGGGCAGCTCGGCGCGCTGTTCTTCGTCGGTGACCGGTTCGCGGGGCTGGAGCTGGCGCCCGACTCCGCCTACTTCGCCGAGGTGTGGACGGCTCTGGTGTGCTTCGCGTACGGAGTGGCGGCCTGGCGGGCCGAGCCCGAGCCGGAGGAGGCGCGGCCGTACGAGGCGGAGAGCCTGGCCGAGCTGCGCGCCGAGCTGGCGCGCGACCGGGCGGTGCGGCTGGCCGAGGTGGCGTCCTGGATGCCGGGGCCGGCCCGCGACGTGCGGATGGCCGAGGAGGAGCGCTATCTCGACCTGCGGCTGTCCACGCTCACCGCCGACGGGCTGGCCGGGCAGGTGGTCACCGAGCACGGGCGGCCGGTGTACGCCTCCGTCTTCGCCACAGCGTGAACCGGTGCCTTCGCCACAGCGTAAAACCGGTTGCGACGCTCGCGGGGGCGGCGTTGAATGATCAGTGCGGGAACTGCTCCGGGCGCGGCGGCAAAAACCCTCATTCCACGTAAGGGATGGTCGCATGGACGACTCTTCGTGTCGCCGAGGCGCCGGACACCTGTCCCGCACTTTTCAACTGCTTATACGCTGATATTTCTCGTTTTACAAGATCTTGTCAGCCAGGGTCGGTGATGTTACCTCTGTCGGGAGATGCGCGAAAGCTGCGCATCCCTGACACGCAGGAGGGAAAACGTGTCGACCAAGCCCTGGTTACGCAGCACACTCATCGTCGCCGCGCTCACAGCGTCGGCTTTACCCGTAGCGGGGGCGGCCCGGGGAGAACCCGGCGGGCAGGCCGCCGTCGTCCACGACTTCCAGGCGGAGAACCACGGCGTACCCGATGTGGACAACCGCCAGGGCCGGGTGCCGCCCCCGGCGGCGGCCAACCGGCGCGGCGCGGCCCCGGACGCGCGCATCACCTGGAACGCTCTCGGCACCCCCGCCGCCGTGGTCAGCGCGAAGCCGCTGGCCGAGGGGCTGGGCTCCGACCCCGTCCAGGCCGCCAAGACCTACTTGAAGGACAACGAGAGCATCTTCGGGCTGACGGCCGAGTCCGTGGACGCCCTGGAGACGGTCGCGGTCAACCCGATCGGGGCGGGCGCGGCCGTACTGCTGCGCCAGCGCTTCGGCGACCTGCCCGCCGGCGTGGACGGCCTCGTCGCCGTCGGCGTCTCCGGCGGCCAGATCAGGCACGTGACGTCCACGCTGTCACGCAGCACGGAAGCGCCTCCGGCCGCCGCGATCACCGCGGAGCGGGCCATGGAGATCGCGGCCGCCGACGGCGGCATCGACCTGGCCACGGCGATCACCAAGCAGGCCACCCCGGTGGCGGTGCCGGCGCCCGACGGCGTGCACAACGCGTTCCAGGTGGTCCTGATCGGCGGCGCGCAGGGCGCCGAGGCGGGGTACACGACGCACGTGGACGCGGTCAGCGGCGCGATCCTGACCCGGGAGAACCTGGTCGACCACTTCGACCCGGAGAACCCGCACTGGGAGGCGTTCCCGTCCAACCCGCGCGACGACTACAGCTCGAAGGACACCCGCCAGACCTGGTGCTACGCGCCCGGCCCCGGCTGCGACTACGTCAGCGGCGGCGACCCGGGCACGGGCAAGGCGTGGGACGTGGACCACGCCACGAACGAGCCGACGAACACCAGCCTCGGCAACGCGGCCAAGACCTTCGAGAACCGGGCGAACGGCGACCCGTTCTCGGTCGGCACCCGCTCCAACGTGGCCACCCCGAGCAGGAACTACGCCTACCCGTGGAAGAACGCCTGGTACAAGGCCAAGTGTGACCCGGCGGAGCTCGACCGGCCCGGCGAGAACGACCTTGAGGCCGCCATCGCCAACCTCAACGCCATGCACAACCGCATGCACGACTGGTCCTACCGGCTCGGCTTCACCGAGACCGCCTGGAACATGCAGGTGGACAACGGCACGCGCGGCGGGCTCGGCAACGACCCCGAGCAGGGCAACGCCCAGGCGGGCGCGCGGGTGCTGTCCGTGCGCGACAACGCCAACCAGATCACCGGCCCCGACGGGGTCGCGCCGATCACGAACATGTACCTGTGGCAGCCGATCGCCGGCTCCTTCTACGCGCCGTGCGTGGACGGCGACTACGACATGTCGGTCATCGGGCACGAGTACACGCACGCCATCTCGGGCCGCATGATCGGCGGGCCCAACGCCGGCTGGAGCGGCACCCAGCCCGGGGCCATGAACGAGAGCACCTCCGACCTGTTCGCCACGGAGTACCTCTACGAGTACGGCTTCCGCCCCTCGGGCCAGACCCCGTACGTCACCGGCGGCTACGTCACCGGCGACAAGGGGCGCGGCATCAGGAACTACGACATGTCGAAGTCGCCGCTCAACTACAGCGACCTGGCCTACGACATCGTCGGCACCCAGCCGCACGCGGACGGCGAGATCTGGTCGGCCACGCAGTTCGACGTGCGCGCGGCCTTCGTCAAGCGGTACGGCCAGGGCTCGGCCAAGCAGCAGAAGGCGTGCGCGGACGGCCGGACTCCGGTCGAGAAGTGCCCGGGCAACCGGCGCTGGGCGCAGCTCTCGTTCGACGCGCTGCTGCTCATGGCGACCGGCGCGGTCAGCTACGTCGACCACCGTGACGCGCTGCTGGCGGCCGACGCGATCCGTTTCGGCGGCGCGAACCAGGACATCATGTGGCGCGCGTTCGCCGAGCACGGCCTGGGCGAGGGCGCGGCGAGCAACGGCGCGAACGACGCCGACGCGACGCCGAGCTTCGTCAACCCGGCGGGCAGGAACGGCTCGCTGCAGCTCAAGCCCCTGGGCGAGGCGAAGGACGCGGCGCTGCGGCTGTACGTGGGCGACTACGAGGGCCGCGTGGTCCCCGTGGCCGACACCGACCCGGCCACCCCGCTCGGTGACACGGTCGAGATGACCCCCGGCCAGTACGACTTCGTCGTCGTCGGCGCCGGCTTCGGCCACAAGCGGCTGAAGTACGCGGTCCTCCCGGGCGTGAAGCTGCCGCTGCCGCTCCCGCTGACCCGCAACCACGCCTCGGCGGCGAACGGGGCGGCGGCGACGGGCGACGGCGTCAACCAGGCCAGGCTGATCGACGACACCGAGGCCACGAACTGGGCCTCGCTCACCGGCGCGCCGGCGGGCAAGTCGGTCGTGGTGGACCTGGCCGGCGACAGTCCGGTCAAGATCCGCCGGGTGCAGGTCAGCGCCCTGCTCCGGCCGAACGTCGGCGACCCGGCCGACCCGGGCGCGCAGAACCGCTTCTCCAGCCTGCGCTCGTTCGAGGTGCTGGCCTGCAGCGCGAACTGCGCCGACCCGGCCAGTTTCCGGAAGATCCACACCAGCCGGACGAACGCGTTCGACGCCTCCCTGCCCAGGCCGAGGGGCGCCGACATGCTGATCAAGTCGTTCGACGTCAAGGACACGAACGCCACGCACCTGATGCTGCGCGCGCTCAGCACGCAGTGCACCGGCAACTCGCTCTACGCCGGTGAGCAGGACGCCGACCCGAACTCCGCGACGGACTGCGCCACGGCCAGCCCGCAGCGGGACCAGGTCAGGGCGGCCGAGTTCCAGGCCTTCTCCCACTGATCCGCTCCGCGGTACGGCCCGCGTCCCGAACCGGGGCGCGGGCCCTCTTTTGCGGTTGATAGTTAGAAGTCTTACTATCTGAGGGCAAGCTAGTCAGGCATCGAACTATCGACGGGAAGAGGCATGCGTACTCTGATCAGAAACGTCCGGGTCTTCGACGGAGAGCGGACCGTGACCGGCGCCGACGTCCTGGTCGACGGCGACCGCATCGCGGAGCCGGACGCGCCGGTGCCGGCGGACGTGAAGGTGGACGCGGAGGTGGACGGCACGGGCAAGACGCTGCTGCCCGGCCTGATCGACGCCCACGCGCACGCCTTCGACGGCGACCTGGCCGAGGCGCTGAAATTCGGCGTCACGACCGAGCTGGACATGAACAACCTGCCGCCCACCCTGGCCGTGCAGCGCCGCCTGGCCGCAGAGCGCGACGACGTGGCCGACCTGCGCAGCTCCGGCATGGTCGCGACCGCGCCAGGCGGGCACCCGACCCAGATCATGACCGAGGACGTGCTGCGCGCCTTCGGCGGCGACACCGGTCTCGACACGGTCGCCGACGCCGACCAGGCCAAGGCGTTCGTGGCGGCGCGGGTGGACGAGGGCGCCGACTACCTGAAGATCGCCGTGGACGACGGGGCGGTCTCCGGCATGCGGCTGCCGGTCATCAGCCCCGAGCTGGCCGCCGTGCTGGTGGAGGCCGGGCACTCCGCCGGGCTCAAGGTCATCGCCCACACCGTGACGGCCAGGGAGGCGCTGATCGCGCTGGACGCCGGCGTGGACGGGCTGGCGCATCTCTACACGGACGTGGACGAGGAGGGCGCCGAGGACATGGCGGCCAGGGTCGCCGCGTACGACGTGTTCGTGGCCAGCACGATCACCTACATCGAGGCCGTCTCAGGCGACCCCTACGGAGCCGAGCTGCTGCGTGACCCGCGCGTCGCGGCGCGGATGTCGGAGCGGTCGAAGGCCACCTTCAGCCGGGAGTTCACCGGCATCCCCATGCACGCGCGGGGCGTCGTCAACGCCTCGCACGCGGCGTCCGCGCTGCTGCGGGCGGGCGTGCCGCTCCTCGCCGGAACGGACGCGACGCCGTTCGGGCCCGTGCACGGGGCGGGTCTGCACCACGAACTGCTCATGCTCACCGAGGCCGGGCTGACGCCCGAGCAGGCGCTGAGCGCGGCGACCAGCCTCACGGCGCGCTGCTTCGGCCTGTCCGACCGGGGCCGGATCGCGCCGGGGCTCCGGGCCGACCTGCTGCTCGTGGACGGCGACCCGACCACCGACATCGCGGCGACCAGGGCCATCGCGGACGTGTGGCGGGCCGGCGTACGCCAGTCGCACGGGTGATCGGGGCGGCGGTGGCTCTGGCGATGGTGGCCGGGGCGATGGTGGCCGGGGCGATGGGGGCGGCGATGGGGGCGGCGGCCGGGGTGCGTGCGGCACTCTGGGGGCATGGACCTGATGGCGTGCGCGCGGGCGGCGTTCGGGTGGGATGACGGCGTCGTGGTGTCCGAGGGGCGGCGGGGCGCGCTGGGCCAGGTCTGGCGGGTGGAGACGGGGACGGCGTCGTACGCGCTGAAGGAGATCTTCGGCGAGCCGCCGGCGGAGGCGCTGGTCGCGGCCGAACTCGCCTTCACCGGGCGGGCGGCGGCGCACGGGGTGCGGCTCCCGGCGAGCCACCCGAGCCGCGACGGCCGCCACCTGGTCGAGACGCCTGGTGGGACGTGGCTGCGGCTGTACGACTGGATCGACCTGAGCCCGCTCGACCCGGCGGCCCCGGCCAGCCCGGAGGACCTGGGAGCGCTGTTCGCCCGGCTGCACCGCTGCGCACCCGCCGTCACCACCGAACCCGACGGCCAGGCCCCCGACCCCTGGTACCACCGCCCGCCCGCCGCCGGCGCGTGGGGGCGGGGGGAGGCGGGCGAGGCCGGCGCCGCTGAACGGGCGCTCGCCCTCAGCACGGCGGATGTTCCGTGGGGTGATCGGCTGCGGGAGCTGCTGGCCGTGGTGCCCGAGTTGAGTGCCGTGGCCGTCCCGCCCGAGCCGGCCGCTCTGATCCTCTGCCATCGCGACCTGCACCCGGAGAACGTCCTGGCCGGCCCAGGCGGCGCGCTCGTGGTCGTGGACTGGGACCGCCTCGGCCCCGCCGAGCCGGGGCGGGAACTGGCCATGGCCCTGTTCGACTGGTTCTGCGACCCGGCGCCCGACCTGGACGCCATGCGCCGCATGTACCGGGGCTACCTGCGGGAGGGCGGGCCCGGCCGGATCGCCGGCCCGGCCGACTTCTCCATGCTCGTCGCCTCCCGGCTGAACTTCCTGCTGCTCCAGACGCGCATCGCGATCGACCCGGATGCCGAGCCCCGGCACCGCGCGTGGGCGGAGCGCGAGATCGACGAGGCGCTGCGCATCATGCCGGCCCCCGCCCAGCTGGCCGCCGTGCTGGAGGCGCTGGAACAGGGCCGGGGCCCGGCGGACGACCGCCGGGCCCGGGGGCTCGCCTGACCTGGGATCACGCCCGATAAGTCGGGCCGAGAGGATCCGGCCGAGAGGATCCGGCCGAGAGGATCCGGCCGAGAGGATCCGGCCCAGAAGATCCGGCGCAGAAGATCCGGCGCAGAAGATCGGGCGCCGTGGGTCAGGGCCAGGAGATCACGCTCAGTAGATGCGGTGCTTGCTGCCGCAGTGGTCGAACTTGCCGCCCCAGCAGGTGAAGGTGTAGACCTTCTTGATCCCCTTGCCGTTCCAGCTGCCGACGGTCTTGCCGTCCCAGGACCGGTTGAACTTGTGCCAGCCGCCGTTCTGGTAGAACTCGAACCAGATCCAGCCCTTCTTGCCACCGCGCTTCTCCACGCCGTACCACTTCGTGTAGACCTTGCCGTGCGACTTCCAGGTCTTGCCGAAGGTGTAGGCCTTGCGGTCGCTGGAGAAGTACTTGCCCCAGTTGCCGAAGTCCGCGGTGCTGCTGACGGTGGCCGTCGCGGAGCCGGTGGCGGCGCTGGTGCTCGCCTGGGCGGTGGCCGGGCCGAGGGCGAGGCCGGTGAGGGCCGTCGAGCCCGCTATGGCGGCGATCGCGAAGAGCTTACGCATGTGGATGTCCTCCCCTGTCGGTGCTGCCGGGTGGTCCGGCAAACAGGACAGTACGGAGATCCGCGCCGCCCAACCGCGGAGGAATCCACACACCAAGAGTGACCGCCGACACACCTCGCCGCTCGACCGGCCACCGCGCGACCGGCCGCGTCGTACGGGTCGGTTCAGGCGGGTGGCAGGCGCTACGCTGCGGTGTAGGTCGTTTGCCGGTCGTTCCCCTGAGGAGAGGACGCAGCGGATGCCCCACGCGGCCAGGCCCACGGTCACGCTGCACGACGTGGCCGCGGCGGCGGGCGTCTCGGTCGCCACCGCGTCCCGGGTCCTCGGCGGCAGCGCCAGGAAGGTCGCCCCTGAGTTCCAGGCCCGCGTGCTGGCCGCGGCGGCGGCCCTGCGCTACACGGTGGACGTCTCGGCCAGGGCGATGCGCCGGGCCAGCGACTCGATCGCGCTCGTCGCCGACGATCTCACGACCCCGAGCATGGGCCTGGTGGTGGCGGCGATGGAACGTGAGGCCCGTACCGAGGGGGCATTTGTCACGGTGTCGTCCACGATGGGCGATCCGGAGCGCCAGTCGGAGACCGTCCGCGTGCTGAGGTCGCTGCGCCCGCGCGCCCTCGTGCTCACCTCCAACCGGCTGCTGGCCGCCGCGGCGGAGGACCGGCTGGTGAAGGAGCTGCTCGCGTACGAACGGGAGGGCGGCCGGGTCACGGTCGTCGGCGAGACGGACCTGACGTTCGACACGATCGCCTTCGACAACGCCGGTGCCGCCCGCGCGATGGGTGCCTTCGTCGGGCGCGCCGGGCACCGGCGGGTGGCGATCTTCGTGGGCGCGGGTGACCGGCGGAACATGAGCGACCGCGCGGCCGGATTCGTGGCGGGCCTGCGCGCGGAAGGCGTCCGTGAGAGCGACATCGAGCTCGTGCCCTGCCGGGCCGGCAGGGACGGCGGGTTCGCCGCCGCGCGCGAGCTGGCCGAGGCGGGAATGGACGGCAGGCAGGCGGTGCTCGCCGGCAACGACGCCATCGCGATCGGCGCGATGTCGGCCTTCCGCGCGGCCGGTCTCAGCGTGCCCGGGGACGTCTCGGTGACGGGGATCGACGACATCCCGCTCGCCTCCGACGTGACGCCGCGGCTGACGACGGTGGCGCTGCCGCTGGCGCGGGCGGGGGCCGAGGCGATCCGGTTCGCGGTGGGGGAGCGGGGGCCGGCCAGGCGGCTGGTCCTGGAGGGACGGCTGATCGTCAGGGACAGCGTCCGGCCCCGTCCGTGACGCGGGTGTCTTGACGCTCCAGGTCATGGGCGGGCAAACTGCGGAATACGTTTTCCCGTGGCGTACGGAAGAGGTGCGGCCCGACCGGCGGACGCCGGAGCAGGCCGGTCACGTCGTTCGTCCCCGAGCGCCGAGCCGAGATCGACGGCGCCCGGCCCCCACCGAATCGCGAAGGAACACATGCCTGAACGCACGTACCGGGCCGCCATCATCGGCACCGGCGGGATCGCCCACGCGCACGCCAAAGCCGTGCTGGCCTCGGCCGAGCGGACCTTGGACAGCGGGACCTCAGACGGCCGGGCCTCGGACGACGGCACTTCGGCTGGCGGGGCCTCGAACGGCGGCGCCTCGCGTGGCCGGGCCGAGCTGGTCGCCGTGGCCGACGTGGACGCCGGGCGGGCGCGCGAGTTCGCCGCCACGTACGGCATCCCGCACGCCTACGCGAGCGCCGAGGAGCTGCTGCGCGAGGAGCGGCTGGACGTCGCGCACCTGTGCACCCCGCCCCAGCAGCACGCCCCGCTGGCCCTGGCCTGCCTGGAGGCCGGGGTGACGGCGCTGGTGGAGAAGCCGCCCACGCTGTCGCTCGCCGAGTTCGACACCCTGATCGAGGCGGAGCGGCGCTCGGCCGGGCACGTCGCGACCGTCCTGCAGCACCGCTTCGGCGCCGGCGCCGTCCGGCTGCGGCGGCTGGCGCGGGCCGGCGAGCTGGGCCGCCCGCTGCTGGCCACGTGCCTGACCCAGTGGTACCGCGACGACGACTACTACGCCGTCCCGTGGCGCGGCACGTGGGAGTCGGAAGGCGGCGGGCCCACGATGGGCCACGGGATCCACCAGTTCGACCTGCTGCTGTCGGTGCTCGGCCCCTGGCGCGAGGTCACCGCCGTGGCCGCCCGCCAGGCCCGCCCGGTGGACACCGAGGACGTGTCGATGGCGCTGGTGACGTTCGAGAGTGGCGCGACGGCGACGGTGGTGAACTCCGTCCTGTCCCCGAGACAGACCTCCGAGCTGCGCTTCGACTTCGAACGCGCCACGGTCGAGGTCGAGCACCTGTACGGCTACACCGACGACGACTGGACCGTCACCCCCGCCCCCGGCCACGACGGCGTGAGCTCCCTGTGGAAGGCCGACCCAGGCAGCGGGTCCAGCGGCCACGGCGACTGGTTCACGGCCGTGCTCGACGCGCTCGACCAGGGTCAGGCGCCGCCGGTCACGGCCGCCGACGCCCGCAGGACCATGGAGTTCATCGCCGCCCTGTACGCCTCCGCCTTCACCGGCGAACGCGTACGGGCCGGTCAGATCACCGCAGACAGCCCGTTCGCCCACCGCATGGACGGCACGGGCGCCCCCTGGAGGACCACGTGACGTTGCGGGCCACCCACGAGCTCGGCCGGTCGGTCGCCGTCAGCGCCGGCGCCACCGAGCTGTTCACCTACGTCTATCGCCCGGACACGCCGGTGCTGGAGTCGCCCAAGCCGTACCTGCACCCGATCCGCACCCGTGGCGGCGCGCTCGTGTCGCTCTACCGGCCGCACGACCACGTCTGGCACAAGGGCATCGCCTGGTCGCTGCCGCACGTGGGCGAGCACAACTTCTGGGGCGGGCCCACGTACACCGACGGCCGGTACGTCCAGCGCGACAACAACGGCAGTGCCGTCCACCGCGAGATGACCACGCTGGCGGCCACCGGCGACCGGGTCGAGCTCGGCCACACGCTCGACTGGACCGCGCAGAGCGGCGATCCGGTCATCGAGGAGCGGCGCTCGCTCGCCGTCACCCTGATCGACGAGGCGACCTGGGCGCTGGTCTTCGAGACGGCCATGACGAACGTGTCCGGCGCCACGATCGACTTCGGCTCGCCGACCACCAAGGGCAGGGAGAACGCCGGCTACGGCGGCCTGTTCTGGCGCGGCCCCCGCTCGTTCACCGACGGCGTCATCCAGTCGCCCGACGGGGCGGGCGGCGACGAGCTGCGCGGGCGGCGCGCCGAGTGGTTCGGCTTCCGCGGCCGGCACGACGAGAGCGGCGGCCACTCCACCGTCGTCATGGTGGACGACGCGGCCAATCCGCGGCATCCGCCGCAGTGGTTCGCCCGCACCGAGAACTTCGCCTGCCTCAACCCCGCGCCGTTCTTCAGCGAGGAGGTGCCGCTGGCTGACGGGGAGACGCTCGGCTTCCGGTACGCGGTCGTCATCGCCGACGGGGACCGGGGCGAGGCGGGCACGGCCCTGCTGGCGGAACACGGAAGGAACGCGTTGCGATGACGTCCCCCGGCGCCGCCCACGGGAGCACCTCCTCCCCAGAAGCGTCCAGCCATGGGGCCTTTCCCGGCGGCACGTCGATCAGCCGGCTGACGGTCTATTCAGGCTGGGCGTGCGCCGACGGGCTGGAAGGCGGCACCCCGCACCTGCACACGGCCTCGACGGAGGCGTACGTGGTGATCGCGGGCCACGGCGCGCTGCAGACGCTGGACGCGCACGGCCTCAGGGAGACCGCGCTGAGCGCGGGCTCGACCGTGTGGTTCACGCCCGGCACCATCCACCGGGCCGTCAACCACGGCGGCCTGGAGGTGGTGGTCGTCATGTCGAACGCCGGCCTGCCCGAGGCCGGCGACGCGGTCATGACGTTCCCGCCCGAGATCGTGGCGGACCCGGAGCGCTACCGCGAGGCCGCGACCCTGCCCGCCGACGGCGTCGAGGAGGCGGTACGGCGGCGCAGGGACCTGGCCGTGGAGGGCTTCCACCGCCTCACCGAGGGCGGTCCGGAGGCGCTGCGCACGTTCTACGACAGCGCGATCGCCCTGGTCAGGCCCAAGGCCGCGGCCTGGCGGAAGATCTGGGAGAGCACGGTCGCGGCGGAGACCGGCCGCACGGCCGCGGTCCTGGACGCGCTGGAGCGCGGCGACGGCGCGCACCTCATGGAGTCGGCGCTGATGGAGAGCCCGCCGGACGAGCGGTGGGGGATGTGCGGCAACCTGCGCGCCCACGACGTCGCCCACCCCATCGTGCACACGCCGTCTCGTTGACGGACGAGACCACCGCAACCGGAGGCGAACCGCTGACGGCGGTGACAAGATGACCGCCATGGAAGAGCCGCCGCCTCCCACAACCCCGGCGTCTCCCACAGCGCCGGTAGTCGCGGCGACCCTGCATGACGTCGCCAGGGAGGCGGGCGTCTCCATCGCCACCGCCTCCCGCGCACTCAACGGCAGCGCACGCAACGTCAGAGCGGAGAACGTCGCCCGGGTGCGTGCGGCCGCCGCCAAGCTCGACTACGAGCCGCACCTGTCGGCCCAGGCCATCGCCAAGGGCTCGACCAGGACCGTCGCACTGGTGGTCCGCGACGTCGCCGACCCCTACTTCTCCTCCATCGCGTCCGGCGTCACCCAGGCCGCGACGGAGGCCGGCCTCATCGTCACCATGGCGGTGGCCGACGGCTCGCCGGAACGCGAGCTGGAGATCGTCAGAACCCTGCGCGGTCAGCGCCCGCGCATCATCATCGTCACCGGCAGCCGCATCGAGGGGACCGCCACCAGGGACACGCTCATCGAGGAGCTGAGCCAGTACCGTACGGCAGGCGGGCGGGTGGTGCTGATCAGCCAGCGGGACCTGCCGTTCGGCACCGTCACCATCGACGACCGCGGCGGCTCGGCCGCGCTCGCCCGCGCGCTGCTCGCCCGCGGCTACCGCCGCTTCGCCGTCTTCCACGCCGCGCCGTCGCTGCGCACGTCCCGTGACCGGCACGAGGGCTTCCTGTCCGGCCTGTACGGGTCCGGCACGCCCGCGCCGCTGGCGTTCGAGACCGGCTTCACCCGCGACGGCGGTTACGAGGCGGCGCGGCGGCTGGTGGAGCGGGGGGCCGGGGACGTGGAGGCGGTGTTCGCGGTCAACGACGTGATGGCGGTGGGGGCGCTGGCCGCCTTTCGCGAGGCCGGCGTGCTCCCGGGACGGGACATCGGGGTGGCCGGCTTCGACGACATCGGCCCGGCGGTGGACGTCGTGCCGGCGCTCACGTCGGTGGCCGTGCCGCTGCGGGAGGCCGGCCTGAACGCGATGCGCCTGGCCCTGTCGGACGACACGACCGCCCACGTCCCCCTCCCGGCCCAGGTGACCCTCCGCGCCAGCACACCCCAGAAGCCCGCGCCATAACCGGATGCACGGCACCGCATCCACCGGGCATGATCGCCCCCATGCGCTACGAAGCACTGATCGACGAGGCGCTGACCACGCCGTTCGAAGGCTGGGACTTCTCGGTCTTCGGCGACCGCGTCACCTACGACGGCACCCTGCCATGGGACTACGAGGGCCTGGTCCACGACCATCTCGCCCGCTCCTCCGCCCTGCTCGACCTGGGAACGGGAGGCGGCGAGTTCCTGTCCTCCCTGACCCCGCTCCCACCCCGCACCGCGGCAACGGAGGCCCACCCGCCCAACCTCCCTCTCGCCCGCACCTGCCTGGAGCCCCTGGGAGTAGAGGTAGCCGAGGACACCCGCGCGTTCCCCGACGCCTCCTTCGACCTGATCATCAACCGGCACGAGTCGTACGACCCCCACGAACTGCACCGCCTCCTGACCCCAGGCGGCACGTTCCTCACCCAGCAGGTCGGGGGCCGCGACCTGGAGGAGATCAACACAGCCCTCGCCGCCCCACCCCACGAGGACCGCTCCTGGAACCTCGACCAGGCCGCCACCGACCTGAACGTCACATGGAGCCGGAAGGGCACGTTCACCACGACGTTCCACGACATCGGCGTCCTCGTCCTGTTCCTGCGCGTCATCCCCTGGCAGGTGCCCGACTTCGACATCCACACGTACGAGCCCAGACTCCGCGCCCTGCACGAGTCCATGCGACACGGCCACCCCCTCCAAGCCACAGCCCACCGCTTCGCCCTGCTGGCCACCCGCTGACGGCTCACGTACTCGTAAGATCAACGCCGCACGTGCTGACGGCGCGGGCGGCCACGGGCGAGACGCAGCGGAGATCCGCGGCGAAAGCCACAAGGTAGGAGCGAGGGGAGACCGTGGTGGCTGCAGTGACTCGGCCGAAGGTCGACAGCATCCTGCGTGGTCACCCGATCGGAAACGTGCTCGTCCGGCGGCGGCCCGCCCCTGCCGGAACGGTGGAGATCGGTCATCTGCGGATCGAGGCGGACGCGGTCGGGGACGCCTTCTGGGTCGTGGACGGTCAGCAACGCGGCACCAGTCTGGTAGGTGCTTTGACGGCCGGCGACGATACCGTGGACCCTCGTTTCCGCGTCTATTTCGACTTGGCTCGCGAGGTTTTCATCTCGCTGCCGGAGCAGGGCAGCGGATTGCGCAACCTGGTGGGACGCGAGCTCGGCCGGTCGAGCCCGCACGACTTCCAGGTTCTCCTGTACCTCGGGGAGGACCTGCCGGGAAACGTCCGGGTGGTGCTGGAATCCGACACTCCGGTGATCCCGGAGTCGGCCGTCGAGCCGCATGATGACGGTCTGGGGATGGTGCGGTTCTCCCTGGCCGGAGTGCAGGCGGAGTTCTCCATGCGGTGGGAGGGCAAAGGCCTGGTCCTGCCGATGTCGGGGCAAGGCGGCGACTGGATCGTCAAGCTCCCCGACCGGCGCTTTCCCGAGGTTCCCGCGAACGAGCACGCGATCTTGACCTGGGCCAAGCTCGTCGGGATCGACGTGCCGGAGATCCGGCTCATCGAAGGAACGCATCTCACCGGGTTGCCCGACGGCCTGGTTCGTCCCGATGAGATGGTGTTCGCGGTGCGGCGCTTCGACCGGCTCGCCGGAGGCCGGGTGCATCAGGAGGATTTCGCGCAGGTCAGAGAGGTAGCCGTCGCGTCGCCCGGCGCGCCCATCTCGAAGCCGACCAGGTGACCGAGGTGGTCCGTGACACCGTGGCGGCGATGGCCGACACCTGGCCACAGGTCAGGGCGGAGCCGACCATCCCCTCCTTCGTGGCCGCGCACGTCGAGCAGCGGCTGAGGTCGCTTCCCCTGATCTCTGACGTACGCGGTCACTGAGCACGGCCGACACCAGCCGCACGCTTCGACTTTTTCCGAAGTGAGGTGTTCGGCCCTTACCCTCCCCGGAGGAGAGCCGGGAGGTATGTTGAGCGGATTTCAGCCGGAAGACCTGGGACGGATCACCGCGCGGGCCGAGGAGATGCTGGCTCACGTCGAGCAGCTCAAGGACGAGCTGGACGTGGTCGTCGGACGGGGTGAGGCGGCGGACGGGCAGGTGCGGGTGACGGCCGGGGCCTCGGGGCGGCTCATCGACGTCGTACTCTCGCCGCGCGTCCTGAGCATGGACAGCCGGAAGCTGGCCGAGGCGGTGTTGCGGGCGGCGCAGGAGGCTCAGGACGAGGTGGCCGGGAAGGTGGACGAGATCATGGCCGGTGGGTCCCCGGGACCTGGGAGCGTGGTGGACGACGAGGCGCGCTTCGCCGCCATGCTGGAGTCCTTCGAGGCGTCGATGGCCGAGCGGCTCCCGAACGCCGAGCGGTTTCCGAAGGCCGATGACCAGCGCCGAGACGAGCGCTGAGCCGGATATTTCTAGGTTATTTGAAGGAACATCGGGACCCGGGTGACCCGCCCTAGTGTGTCCGCGGACGCGTATACGCATGGGATCTCGCGGGATGTGAATCGGTGGCCTTTCGGTGGCGGAGCGCGGCGGGGCGGCGGGCGGCGGGGATCGTCGCGGGCGTGCTGACGGCCGTGCTGGTCGGAGCCGGCCTGTTCCTGGGCACGGGCGTCTCCAGCGCGCGCCCCAAGCTCGCCGACGTCGGCGCGTGGCTGGCCAGCGCGCTCAACGGCGAGGTGGTGCACGCCAACGGCCTGTCCGGGCAGGTGGACGGCCGGGTGGACCTGGCCTCCGCCGGCGGTCAGGCGCTCACGGTGGTGCAGGACGGCGACAACGTGCTCGTCGTCGACGAGTCCACCGGCAAGGTCAGCCGCATCGACCCCACTCAGCTGGAGGTGGCGCAGACCGGCACGATCGGCGCGGGCGGCATGCAGATCGTGATGGGCGCGGGCAAGGCGTACGGGATCGACCCGCGCGGCGGCACCGTGCAGCAGCTCGACCCGCTGACCGTGGACACGATCGGCGCCCCCATCACGCTCAAGCCGCCGCTCGGGCAGGCGGGCATCGACAAGAGCGGCACGCTCTGGGTGCCCGTGCCGGAGGAGGGCACGCTCGTCCAGGTGGCCGGCGCGCAGAAGGGCAAGGCGGTCACGGTCGGCGAGCCCGGCGACCCGCTCACGCTGACGATCGCGAACGGCGTCCCCCTGGTCACCAACTCCGCCGCCGCCAGCGCCGTGGTGATCGGCGCGACCGGCACCCGGCTGCAGGTGAGCCTGCCCAGCACGGTCACCGAGGCCGGCAGTGCGGGGCTGCGGGTGCCCGCCGTGGCCGAGAGCCAGGTGGTGCCGCTCCTGGCGCCCAAGCAGGGCGCGCTCGTCCTCGTCGACACCGCCAGTGGCGCGCTGACGACGGTCTCGGTGAAGGGCGGCAAGCTCGGCGCGCCGCAGGCGCTCGGGCGGCGCGTCTACATCGCCGACGAGAGCACGGGCAAGCTCATCGTGTACGACACCGTGGCCAAACGGTTCGAGGCCGACAAGGTGGTCACGGGGAAGGCGGGGCCGCTGGAGGTGTTCGTCAAGGACGGGCTGCTCTGGGTCAACGACCAGTTCAGCGAGACCGCCCTGGTCATCGAGCAGGACGGCAGGGGGCACCGGGTCGGCAAGTACGACGAGGCGCTCGGCCAGAAGGACAGCCCGACGCCGCTGCCCGTGCCCACCAGCGTGCCCACGGTGGTGCGGCCCACGGTGGTGCGGCCCACGACCGTGCCGACCCGCACGACCAGGCAGCCGACCTCCGTGCCGACGTCCGCACCCACACAGACATCCGTACCCACACAGACGAGGACCGCCGCGCCGACCGTCACCGTCACCGCGACCCCGACCCAGACGCCCACCCAGAGCCCCACGCCCACGCGGACGCCCACCCCGACCCCGACGGTCACCCCCGACCCGCCGGGCACGGTCACCGCGAACTCCGGGCCCGGCTGGATGGAGATCGTCTTCACGCCGTCGGGCAAGGGCGACGTCACCGGCTACACGCTCAAGGGCGCGCCCGGCGGGGCCGACGTCAGCCCGAACCGGGTCCGGGCCGACGGCCCGTTCCAGTTCCGGGTGACGGGAGGCAGCTGCGGCCAGGAGTACACGTTCCGCGTAGCCGCCCAGTACGCCGGTGGCGAGGTGGAATCGGCCCCCTCCATCCCGGTACGTCCCTGCGTTGCCCCCGGCAGCCCGGCCGGCTTCGCCGCCAAGGGCAAGAACCACGGCGCCGACCTCACCTGGTCGCCGCCCGAGAACGCCAAGGACGGCGTCACGTACCTCCTGGACGGCCCCGGCACCCACCCCACCGCCCCCGACGGGACGAGCGCGGAGGTGACGGGCCTGAAGAACGGCCAGTCCTACACCTGGACGCTGCGCGCCAAGAACGAGGCCGGCGAGAGCCAGGACCGCGCGGAGGCCACCGCCGAGCTGCGCCCGCCGTCCGCCCAGTTCAGGAACGCCAACAACGACCACCGCGACACGCTCATCCGCTCGGGGCCGAGCGCGGGCGCCGAGGTGGGCCGGATCCCGAAGGGCGCGTACATCACGATGACCGTGCTCTGCCAGCAGAAGGGCGCCAGCTTCACCGACACCGACACGGGCATGAGCAGCGACGTCTGGAACAAGGTCGAGTCCGCCAACGGCAACGGCTGGCTCAACGACGTGCTCATGGACACCCCGAAGGGGGGCTTCCCCGCGGCCCCGCTCTGGGAGTGTGAGTGATCACCAGGGCGGGCTGGGGCCTGGCGGCCTTCTCGGTGCTCGTGTACGCGGCGGGGGCACCGTTCGGGTACGCCCAGGCGGCGGTGCTGGCCGTGGCCGGGCTCGCCGCAGTGGGGGCCGGCGCGCTGTGGACGCTCATGGGGGCGTCGCTGGAGGTGCGGCGCGAGGTGACGCCCGTGAAGGTGACGCGCGGGGAGCCGGCCATCGCCGTGCTGCACGTGCGCAACGCCGGCCGGTGGCGGCGCTCGGGGCTGGTCGCCAGGGACACGTGCCGGGACACGACCGTGACCGTCGAGGTGCCCGCGCTGGCCGGGAACACGGCGCGGACGGTGTCGTACCGGCTGCCCACGCGCCGCAGGGGGGAGACGCCGGTGGGGCCGCTGCTGCTGGACCGGGGCGATCCGTTCGGGCTCGCGCGCCGCTCGGTCGCGTACGGGCGGGCCGACCTGCTCCTCGTCCGGCCCCGCACCGTCCCGCTGCCGCCGCTGCACGCGGGGCGGCAGCGGCACCTCGACGGGCTGGCGTCGCGCTCGGCGCCGGCCGGGACGAGCAGCTTCAACGGGCTGCGCGAGTACGTCATCGGCGACGACCTGCGTCACGTCCACTGGCGGTCCACCGCCAGGACCGGGATTCTCATGGTCAAGGAGCTGACCGACGTCAACCTGCCGGCCACCGTCACCGTCCTCGACACCCGGACCTCGTCGTACGAGGGCGACGACGAGTTCGAGCTGGCCGTCGACGTGGCGGCGTCGGCGGCCTGCGCGGTGACGCGTGACCGGTTCCCGGTGCGGGTGTTCACCGGGGCCGGGGAGCTGGTGCACGTCAGGGGCGGGACGGGGGAGGATGAGGAGGTGCTCGACCGGCTGGCGCTGGTGGAGCTTTCCGACGCGGCCGAGCCGCCCGCCCGGGCGCTCAGGCAGGCGGGGGCGGGCGGGGCGCTGGTGCTGGTCAGCGGCACGTACGCGGCTGGGGCGGGGGAGGCGGCGGTGCGGCGGGGGTCCGACCAGGTGCTGTCCGTCCGGGTGGGGGCGGCGTCGCCGGGCGGGGTGCCGCGGGCGGCGGCG